>JAAEMD010000534.1 GCA_024225875.1 bacterium | reverse complement strand
TGCAAATCTTTTGAAGATTACAATAGATTACTGCCCTGGAATTTTAAAGAAAGTTAATTGTTTTTTTCAAGAATGCGGTTTGGGGATCGCTTACGATCGCTTACAAAGAAAGTCAGTCAATTAAACCCTTATTTAAAAACAGGCAGGCCTTCAACTGTTTTTTAAAAGCAGGGCTTAAAGATAATAACTTTGATATTAATGTCGGTGGGAAATTTGTCAGGGTATAGCTGTTCCAAAATAAAATGTCCGACACTGACGTTTTCAAATGACTGCGTTTATGTACGTTTGTGAAACTGCACTCAGCCATTTCAACAGACAGTTAAGTTTGTACCAGCTCATAGATATGGATATTTAAAAGATGAAATATATAATATAACGTTTATGCGCCGGGTATTTATCAACACTGTTGTGGGCCAGTTTGAAACGGTTTAATCCATCCTGATATGACCGGGATAATGGAGAATTTTATTTGCTGTTTCTATCAGGATATGAACTTTTTTACTTTCTACAGTTCTTCAATACCGCTTTCTATATCAACATCTTCTTTTTCTACAATACGTGATGCTATTAGATCTTTATTCTTTTTAAAAATATCAGGTGCTGCTTTTTGAAGTATGTTAAGATCAATAAAGTATTCATTTGAGTTAGAGATTTGAGAGTATCTTTTCCATACAACATTAAAGAACTTTGTAATTATAATATCTTCAGTAGAGTTCAGCAGGCTCATCATTTTTTCAAGCTTTGTTATTCTATTGATTAAGGATAGACTTTTAAGATCATCTTTATTTTTACAGATGTTTTTAGTTTTTATTATTAAGTCAAGAGCCTCCTGACCTTTGAAGAGAATATCGTTCTCTCTAATTCTTGAAGAAGAAAGATCAAGAACCATGAAGCTCTTAAATTGTTTCTGGTTGTTAGATAAAGACATTTTAAAGACTCCTTTTATACTAATCAGTCAGTGTTTTTACTACCATTCCTGATCTAAGTTTAGGTTCAAACCATGTTGATTTTGGTGGCATTACCTTATTCTGGTCAGCTATTGCAATAAGCTGATCTATACCGGTAGGGAATAGTGCAAAGGCTATTTTACTGTCTGTTTTGCATCTTTTTTCCAGTTCTCTCAGTCCTCTTATTCCACCAATAAAATCTATCCTTTTATCTGTTCTTGGATCATTGATACCAAGGATGGGACTAAGGACAAGGTTCTGTAAAATTGCAACATCCAGGGAATTTACCGGATCATCATGTATTATTCTGGTTTTTAACTTTAGTTTATACCAGCTGTTATCAAGGAACATTGAAAATTCACTGCGAGCCTCAGGTCTGGCATCATCAGGATTTGTTGTTTTTAGTTTCTCTACTTCAAAATTTTCTTTGATTAGTGAAATAATACCTTCTACTGAATGGTTGTTAATATCTTTCACACAACGGTTGTAATCCATTATGTGCATTTGTTTGTCAGGAAAAATCACGCTAAGAAAAAAGTTGTATTGTTCATTTCCTGTATGTCCTGGATTCTTTTCTTTTTTTATTTTCTGTACTCTGGAAGCAGCAGCTGATCTATGATGTCCGTCTGCTACATAAAGAGCAGGGACATTTGAAAAAAGATCTGTTATGTCCTTTATATCTTTTTCATTATCAATGATCCAGAGAGTATGTTTAATGTTATCGTCAGCTGTAAAATTAATATAGTGTTCAGATGATGTCAGCTGATTTATTTTAGCATCTATTTTTTCTGACTGTGGATATGTCAGAAATACAGGCCCGGTATTGGCATTAATTGTTTCTATATGTTTTGTACGGTCAAGTTCTTTGTCATGTCTGGTAAACTCATGTTTCTTAACTAAATTATTGTCATACTCTTCTACCGAAGCCCCGGCAACCAGACCTGTTTGAATATGGTTGCCCATTTGCTGCTGGTAAATGTAATAACAGGGAGAATCATTCTGGATAAGTATTTTATTGCTTATTAATTTTTGTAGATTTTGAGAGCCTTTTTTATATATCTCTTCTTTTTCTGTACCCTGGTTTTCTGGAAAATCGATCTCTGGTTTAACTACGTGTAAAAAGCTCAGGTTATTGGTTTTTGCAATTTCACGAGCCTCATTAGAAGAAAGAACGTCGTAAGGAAGTGAAGCCACCTGATTTGCAACTTCTGGATTTGGAACATACCCCTTGAAAGGTTTAATTAAAGACATAAGGCCTCCCTGGATCTTGAAATCTGGATTGTGAATTATATACAATCTCTAAAAGAGCCAGAATATTAACATTCTTGAAAGAAGAGATCAATTATTAAATACTTAAAAAGTATTTATGTGCGTAAAACTTAATGCCTGGTTATTCTCATGAACGTTTGTTTTTTTTGTTCTGTTTTGACATATATTCTAATAAGCGAACAAGTGCTGAAATGAAAAAAACAGGGATTATAATAGAAATCATGGTAAGGTAAAAACCCGGAATATTATTAAAATATGTTTTGATCAGGGGTGATAATTGAAAGTGACCGTAGATTAATGCGCTGATAATGATGATGAAAATAATAACAA
Organism: bacterium; assembly: GCA_024225875.1. Classification (GTDB taxonomy): domain Bacteria; phylum Margulisbacteria; class Marinamargulisbacteria; order JAAEMD01; family JAAEMD01; genus JAAEMD01. Next base: position 9,680 of record JAAEMD010000534.1, on the reverse strand, counting down.
TTGCTTTGTTATTTTTAATATCATGTTTTAAAGGTTTGAGATACTTTTTTATCAGCAAGTCAGTAAATATACCGGCATATTTTTTTGCTGTCAGAAAAAAAATCAGAGTAATAGATGCAAGTATGAAATGTAGAGCCAGTAATTTTATAGTAGATAGCATAGACACTATTTTTTCATAAAGAGAAACTTTTTTCAAAGTATATTTACATTGTCTTTAACTTTCTTTTTACTCTATTTGCCAGGTTATCTATGCTTATATACAGTACCGGAACAACTATCAGTGTCAGTATTGTGCCTGTTGCCAGTCCTATTGTGACAGCAGAGCCCATAGATCCCCAGAACTCAGTACTCTGAGAACCGATTTCGATAGCTGAAAAGAAGTTATTAACAATGTTTTTGGAAAATAAATTATTATAAAACATCTTGAAATTGAAGTTTATTCCAAATGTCATAGGAACAAGACCTAATATGGTTGTAACAGCTGTAAGAATTACAGGACGTAAGCGAACACTGCCTGCTTTGATTACGGCAGAAATACGGTTAAACCCCCGTTTTTGCAGCTGCACAAAATAATCAATCAGAACTATAGCATTATTAACGACAACGCCGGCAAGAGATATAGCTCCGATTCCGGTCATTATAACACCGAATGGACGTTGAAAAATAACAAGACCCAGGATGATTCCTATCAGTGATAAAAAGACAGAGAATAAAATTATCAGTGGTAGAAAAATTGAGTCAAAATGAGTAACCATTATCAAAGCTATCAGGAATAAAGCTATGATAAAAGCTTTATTTAAATAGTTTGCAACTACCTGCATATCTTCATTTTCTCCAGTAAATTTAAGGCTGTAACCGTCTTCCAGAGTAAGGCGGGAAGCTTCTTGTTTCAGAATTTTTATTAATGCATGAGGCAGGTATCCATTTTTTGCGTTGGCCTCTATGGTAATCACTCTATTCTGGTTTGAGTGCTGAATTGTGCCCAGTCCGCCAGTTGTTTTGATAGTTGCCAGTTCCGGCAAAGGAACAGCTATCCCGTCAGGGGAAGTAATATTTAACTCTTCAATGCTGTTTATATTGTTTTGTAGATCTTCCGGGAATTTTAGAATAATGTCATACTCATCATTACCATCTCGAAAGACAGATATTTTTGTTCCATGAATCGCTGTTCTGATTGTTGAAGCGATCAGGTATGTACTTAACCCTGAAAGAGCTGCTTTATCCCTGTCTATTTCTACTCGTATTTCAGGACGCCCCTTATTAAAATTATCTTTTATATCAGTTATCCCCTCTACTTTAGTCATTATGTTTTTTATCCGGCTGGTATATTTTTCAAGCTTTGAAAATTCGGGGCCGGAAATTTGAATGCTTACAGGAGCGCCGCCAGGAGGACCCATATCTTCTTTTGTAATGTCTATTTCTGCACCTGGAATGTTTTTGATGAACTGTCTTATTTTACTGATAGTTTTTTTTGGATGTTCCAGTCTTTGTTCTTTATCCGGGAACTCTACAATTATCCTGGCTTTATCCGGGCTGGATGAACTGCCAAAGAGCCAGTTGCTTCCTGTAGACCCGACAGTTGAAATAACATTTATAATGTTTGGCTCTTTGATTAAATAATTTTCAATTTTCATGACAATCTGGTTCGTTATTTTCAGTGTGCTGTCTTCAGGTGTTGAAATATCTATATAAATCCTGGATGGTGTTATGTCAGGGAAGAACTCCTGTCCGGGACTGGTGATATAAAACAGAAATATAGATATAAATAAAGCAGCGATTGTTGCTAATATTGTTTTTGCTCTATTTTTTAGAGACCATTGTAGAATTATACGATAGAAGCGGTTAACTTTGTTATGCAGGCTGCTCTTATTTTTTTTGTGTCTTTTTTTATCTAATGTCATAAAGTTTGCACAAAGCACAGGATTGATTATAAGCGCAACAAACAGGGAAGATGAAATAGTTGTTATTGCACCAATGGGCAGGAACCGCATAAATTTTCCAGCTACACCAGGTATGTATAAAAGAGGAATAAATACTGCTACTGTTGTTGCTGTAGATGTGGAAACTGCCAGCGCTACTTCTGCCGTAGCTTTTTTGGCAGCTTCTCTTTTAGAATAACCTTCTTCTATAAAGCGATAGATATTCTCTACTATGACAATAGCATTATCAACAAGCATGCCAAGTGCAAGTATGAGGCTGAATAATAAAACCATATTCAAGGTGATGCCAAGAACTTTCAGAACAATAAATGTTATAAGCATAGAAAAAGGGATTGCTGTTGCAACAAAAAAAGCATTTCTTAGACCCATAAAAGCTAACAGGACTATGGTTACCAGTATTAAGCCTAAAACAATGCTGTTTTCCAGCTCATCTACCATATCGCTTATATCTTCAGACTGATCGGCAATTATGTTGATTTCTGTGGTATGAGGCAAACCAGGTTTTTCGGCCTCTAATAACTTTTTAATGTCCTGTGAAATTCTTATGATATTTTCACCGGACCTTTTCTGTATGGAAAGTGAAACACTTTCGATCTGGTTCATTCTGGAATAAGTTTCCTTTTCTTTAAAGGAATCTTTGACTTGCGCTACATCCTTTAAGTAAACAGGTGTTTTATCCGGTGTTTTTATTACTATATTTTCAAGCTCTTTTATCTTCTTGACCTCACCAGGTATCCTGACTAAATATTTTGAATTTCCGATGTTGATAGTGCCGCCTGGTATATTTATATTTTCAGCTGAAACTGCCCTTGATATCTGGTTTAAAGACAGTTCATATTTTTTCAGAAGGTTCTTATCTACTATGACCTGTATTTCCCGTTCAAGACCACCTGAGATTGTTATGTCCAGTACCCCTTTTACCATTTCTATCCTGTCTTTAAGGTTCTCAGCAATATGTTTTAAATTATGAAGGCTGTATTTGCCGGAGATATTTATTACCATTACTGGTATGTCAGATAGATTTATTTCGATGACCTGGGGTTCTTCAGAATCTTCTGGCAGATCTGCTTTTGCCAGGTCAACCTTTTCTTTTACTTTTCTCAGGGCTTCGTTAATGTCAATATTGATATCAAATTCTATAGCAATAGAAGAAAAACTGTCTCCGGAACTGGATGTCATTTCCTTGATATCTTTCAGGCTCTTTAATTTTTTTTCTATCGGATTTGTGACTAATGTTTCCATATCAGCAGGTGATACTCCAAAATAGAATGTGTTTACTATAATATAGGGTATTGTTATTTCCGGTGCTGCTTCTCTTGGGAGAGATATATAGGAGTGAAAACCTGTAACCAGCAATACAAATATTAGAACAAATACTGTCAAAGATTTTTTTATAGATAAATTTGTTAAGAACATCAGTCTGCCCTGAATGGTTTATTATTGTTATTTATAATTTTCAGAACTTCTCCTTCAACAATATTTTTATGGCCGGCAGATACTATATGTTCTCCAGGGCTTATGCCGGATATTGCGGCCATATTTTTTTCGGTAGCTATTATACGGACTGGTTTTTTTTTGGCTCTATTGTTTTTTGCTGCCAGAAACACTGCTTTTGTCTCACCCTCCAGTATTAACTCATGGGGTATAACAATAACATTATTTAATCTTTTATTTATAAAAGAAACCCTGCCAAGCATTCCTGCTTTTATCTTATGATTTTTATTGTCTATGGATATTTCTACGGGAAATGTTCTGGATTCTTTATCAGCAACAGAACCTGTGCTGCTGACAACTCCTTTGAATATTTTATTTTCACAGGTATTGATCATAACATTAACCTGGTTGTTTATTTTTATATAAGGCAAATCTTTGCCAGTGACACCGATTTTGATTTTAATCCGGTCAAGATTTATTACCCGGCATACTGGCTGACCTGGAGATATGAACTCATTTTCTTCAATATATTTTTCAGCAATAATGCCATCAATGGGTGATCTAATGGTTGTTTTTTTATACTGGATCTCTGCAATCTGAAATTGTGATTCAGCAGTTTTGAGCTGTGTGCGGATAGATTCGAACTGCTGGTCTGAAATTAATCTTTTGGCAAAGAGTTTTTTTTGTAATGAAAATGTTGTTTCAGCAAGCTTTAAATTTGCTAAGGCAGCTTTTTTTCGGGCAGAAGCCATTTCCGGGTCTATTTTAGCAAGTATTTGATTTTTTATGACTTTATTTCCTATAGATACAGGTAGTGACTCAATAGCACCGGAGCTTTCAGCGCTTAAGGTAATATCTTTTTGCGCAAAGGTAGTGCCGGAAACTGTTCGCCAGGTTTTGAAACTCTGATATTTTGCAGTTATTGTATCTACTGGTTTTACGTCTTGTTTTTGATTTGTAGTTTCAATATCTTTTGAACAACCTGAATTAACAGATATTAAAAGCAAAAGTATAGTTATATAGTTTATTTTGTTCATTTATATCTCCTGTTCCCGCTGTTTACAGCTGTTCCAAAGTAAAATGTCCGACACTGAAGTTTTCAAATGACTTTGTTTATGTACGTTTGAGAAACTACAATAAGCCATTTAAACGGACATTTCAATTTGTACCAGCTATAGATTGTTTTTTTATCTTTAAAATATCCTTTTCGTTAATATTAATAACTTTATATAACTTTGCTTTTATTATTTCAAAATCATAATTTGATGTGATCAAATTTGTTTTTGCTTTAAGTAGAGAAGTCTGACTGTCAATTAACTCAAGGTTAGTAATGCCTCCTGCTGATATCTTTTCCTCAGCGATACTGAGATTTTCAGAGGCTAAAGCAATTTCTGCTTTAGCAGTTTCCATTTTTGCTATGTTTAGTTCAATTTCATTTAATATCATTTTGATTTCCAGCTCAATGTTTCTTTTTACAGCCAGCTTCTGTTCTTTCAGTTTATTGATGAGTGACCTTACTTCTTCAACCCTGGAGCCGACTTCTCCCCCGTCTATAAACCTCCATTGTCCTGCTATGGATATATTCCAGTCTTTATGTTCATTATAATTCATATTAAGTTCATCATTGGCCATTCCCAGGCTCCCGTTAAAAAATATATTTGGTAAATTAGAGCTTTCTATTACAGCGATACTGGTTTCCTGTAGTTTAATCTGATAATCAATAATGTGAATTTCCGGTCTGTTTTTTATTGCTGTTTCTAACAGGTAGTCAGGGTCCAGCTGTCTATAGGCCTTAATATCTTTTGTTTTAATATCTATAGTGTTGAATTTGAAGTTGATGGGCTGCCCGATAATTAGATTAAGCTGGGATTGAGACATAGCCAGCTGGTGAAGAGAGGACAGACTAAACTGGCTTATGGTATGGAGTTGTAACTTTAATCTAAGAAGATTTGATCTGGCAGAAAGCCCGACAGATACCATTTCTTCTGTTTGTTTAATCAGGTTTTGAGTCAGCTTTTTATTTTCCAGGGCCAGATCAAATAACTTTTTGGCTTTTAATATATTTATATAGGACTGGCGGGTCTTAAAAATTATATTATTCTGCTGGTTAAGTAAACTGTATTCTGCAAGGTTGAATGCATATTCAGCAGCATTTAAAGCTGGCAGGACATGTGCTCCAAAAAGGATTTGTGAAGCAGTTAGTTTTAAAGTATAAGCATCAAACTGTTCCGGTAAGATGCTGTTGTTAAAATCCTGGTTGCTGTTTGATGATACAAGGCTGGAGAAGATGTCTGCTAAGGGCGCCATTTGTTGAAGCTGTATTTCAGAGTGTATGCCTGTATAGCTGGACTGTAAAGATATCTTTGGGAATATACTTGACCAGGCATTAATACTTTTTGATTTTGCTATTTTTTTATCTTCATTTGCAATCATTATTTCTGAGTTCTGTTTAAGTGCCAGGGCTATACAGTTTTCTACTGATAAAGAGTTGCTTTCTTTTTCACCGTATAATGAAGCTGCATTAATAAATAACAGCAATAGTATAAGTAGATTAAATCCAGTGTGTTTTTTAATATATGTTTTTTTCATCATGGTTTTTATTTATTTTTTTCTTAACTTTAATGGAAGCTGATATAAAGCCTGAGTTACTCAATAAATTAAAATGACTTGATCCTGACGGGCCGATGCGACAGTAAATATGAATTTCGCTGGAGCCTGCCAGGTATTGAAATGTTTTTAAAAGAACCGTATGGCTCTTTTCTCAGATAATATATTTTTTGTTTGTCTGGTTTAATAATAGTTTCATTATGCATACAGTATTTTCCAGGGAATCAGCTGGTATTAATAATTATAAATTATATATGGATAATATAAAAAATTATATTGAAACAATTTTTTTATGTAAAGATAATATTTTTGTTACAGCCTGTTAATAAGCTGTGTTTTTTGCGGGCATTAGTCCTTTGCCGACTCTGAATCCCAGCATATACATAATGTCTTCATTATCGTGTATATCCTTGACGGCACCATAATCTATTTTAATGAATGGCAGAATCAAACTCACACCTGAAGTTATTTTATTGTTATAATAACCAAAGCGTAATGTGAAGCCGTCAGTTACTTTGTACTCAATGCCTGTATGGGACATAAAAAAGGCTACTTCATCTTCTCTATTCTGGACTAAATCGATTGCTAAAATAAAGTCTTTTGTTTTATTAAATAATGCGAAGCCAGAGGTAAATGTTGTTGGTACTTTTACATCCTTTTTAATTAGATCTTTAGCTGCTATTCCAAAACTCAGGTTAGGAGAAAATGCAGCAAGTATACCCAGGTCACAGCTCCAGCCGGTACTTTTGTATGATGGTAACTTTGCTGTAACTGTTTTATAGCTGACTCCCCAGTTAATACCAGTTCTTCCTTTTTGAGCAAATCCGAAAGATTTTACATCTACATAACTGGAGTCTTTATCTTTTAGCATATAGCCTGCATATGCCATGGGACTGATATAGACTCTTTGTGAGTGGAAATCGCTGTAATATTTATTTTCTCTATCCATTACTTCATAAATATATTCACCTCCCGGTGAGCTGAGGCCAGCAGGATTATAGTAAATGCTGTCAGAGCCCTCTGCTACAGCTGTGAATGTGTTTCCCATAGACAAAGGCCGGATACCTGCTCCTTTTTTTAGAGAATCATATAAAATATTGTTTCCAAAAGCATAACAGCCTGAAAATGAAGCGGTGAAAATAAAATAGATTAATATTTTTTTCATTTTCACCATTAAGCGCCTCTTCTCTTCTTAATATTCGGCTGGTGAGAATATACAGGATGAATATCTTCGTATGGAATTTTTTTGTCTTTATACCGGCAGGCCATTGCTGCTATAGTGCTGCCGGCTATTTCTGATGTGAATACAGTGGCTGTTGAACTGATATTAAGGTCGTGCAGCATGTCTTCAGGTATTACTCCTGTAACATATATGGTTCCTTTTATTTCTGATATTTTATCTAACATTATTTTTTTGTCCCAGGTAAAATCAGGTGTCACCCTTGATATAATGCCGTTGTTACAGGCAAATACTGCGCAACTCATATCTTTTTGTGTTGCAGGTATAAGACTGAAAAATATTCCGTTAATGTGTCGGTAGTTATATACAAGGGCTTTTAAAGTAGAAACAGGATAAACCGGGATGCTTAAAGTCTGCCCTAAAGTTTTAGCTGATGTTACCCCTGTTTTAAGGCTGGTATAGTTTCCCGGGCCTGTTGTTATACCAATTCCGGAAAGTGTTTTTAAATAATTGTTATTCTCCAGTTTTTTATTACTAAGCGGGTATGAACTTTGTGAATGAAAATCTTTCAGCATAGCATCAATTTTATGGATTAAGTTTTCGGAAAACTCATATGATCTGTGGATGCTGAGCTCGGAAAGTATATGTTTTTCAGATGCCAGGCCGATTGATTGAGTTTCTGTTGCTAGATTAATACCAAGATACATAACATCTAATTATAGCTTATATTTGATAGTTCTTTCCATTGGTTGTATAAGGCTATGCTGGTGATAGGGTCCATTGAAGGTAATGTAAGTTTGTGATCTTTCTGATTCTTCCTGATATTTTCAGATGGAGTACCGTTAAGACTATCATATAATAACTGTTCTGAGATAAACATCGTATGTTTGTTAATTTTTTGTACCGGGATTTGCAGTATATCCGACTGGAACTGAGTAAGAAAAAGATTAAGTAAGTACCCTGTTGCTTTAATTTCTTTTAAGAAAACCCCGTTTTTATCTTCTATGATGTCTAATAAATACTTGATTTTAAAGGCAATACTTTCTAAGGTTGCTTTGATAATATGAACCAGTGTGGTATCTTCTTTTATGCCTATAATATTATTTTTTATGGTTTCCGAATCCAGATAAGAGTTTCTGTTTTGTGTTGGGATAACAGCTACTTCGTTATCATCAAGGTCCATTAGACTGTTTTCTATTTCCCTGTTCTTCAGGTCAGAGTTCGGTGGAGTCATTAACTGAAGAATTTTTATCGGGAAATGTATATGTCCTTCAATTGCGTACCTGATATCATTTTTAATAGATATTAATGTACTGTTAAAGGGTTTTTCCGGAAAGAGTAACTCTTTCCCTGTGTTAATTATTATATAGCCAGGGTTGGAGTAGTTAATATAATTTTCTCCAAACCGTAAACTGTTTGCTCCTATAAGACAGGCTTGATTTTTTGTTGTCATACAGGTTACCGGTACCCCGTCCGGCAGTGATACAAACTTACTTGTTTCTCCAAATAAGGATGATGAAGGCTTAATTTCAGGTAGAATGTGGCCTGGTACGGAAAATTCTTTAAGAAGAAAAGGGTCCCATTTCAGGTTTTTTATATTAAAAAGAAGTGTTTTAGCAGCATTTGTATAGTCGGAAGCAAATACTTTTTTTCCAGTTAGATTGAACAGTAGCCAGCTGGCTACTGTTCCGGCATACATCTCTCTACTGTTCCTGGAGATATTTTTTATATTTTCTAAAAGCCATTTTATTTTTGTGGCTGTATATTCAGGCTTAATATGCAGGCCGGTTAGTTTTCTGATTTTATCTTTGACAGGGCTTCTGCTTAAATTGTTGCAGACTGCCAGGGTGCGTTTGCAGGGGTAAGCTATTGCATTATGAAGAGGCAGCCCTGTTTGTTTGTTCCAGATAAGGCAGGATGGTTTGCTGGCTATTATATGTATAAAAGAAATAGAGGAAGGAGTAACCCTGTTCTTAAAGGCATGAATAATTGCAGAGCGTACTGTATAGATTATTTCCAGCGCATCGTATTCAATATAACCGTTTTTCAGGGTCACAGGATTGTAGCTCTGGCTTCCAGAAGATACCAGATCTCCCTTTTTATTTATAATGTATGCAGAAGAGATTCCTGCATCCAGTTCAATAGTAAGAGTATATTGTTTAATAGTCATTCTTTTAATTATTATGACATATCTATAAAAGAAGGTAATGATTTTTTTTGCCTGATACTAATCAGTACTTAAACTTAACTTTCCGGATATCTTTAACCCAAGTTTGTCATAAAACAAGCGATTTGGTCTTAAGCAATTAATTTATGGTCACTACTTTTTTGCATTTGAATGTTTGGTAGGATTAGTAGTTTTTTGTTTTACTAATTTTGGGGGAGCTATATTTAGCGCTCGATAAATTTCTAAATGAGCTGGTTCAGCAATGGAGTTTGTTTTAATAAATTGACTAATAATTTTACCTTCTGTGTTTTTGGAGCAAAAGCTAATAGTAAATCTTTGTTGAGTACTTAGT
>JAAEMD010000533.1 GCA_024225875.1 bacterium | reverse complement strand
TAACTGTAATATATCGTAATTCACTGAGCCTGTTGACAAACTCGATCTGATTCACCTGTTTTCTGATATTTTTTATATATTCCTCTGCAAGGTCCACGATTTTTCGGAGTTCCTGTTTTATCTTTTCTTCTTCAGGTGAACCAGTGACAGTATCTTTAACCCCCTTTATCAGCTTATCAACTTCATCTTCTTTTTTTATGAGATCATCATGGAATTTGCTGTAATCAGGATCATTTTGCAATCGTTTCAGTTCGTGTTTTACTTGTGAATATGTTTGAGACATAGTTTCAGTTCCTCTATGCTAAGGTTGGATACTTGAATAAAAAATCAGCCAGGATTAGTTTATGAAAAGGATAAATAGGATCAATAAAATAATCTCGCAAAAATTTTTCCTGCTCCGGGAGCAATCGTTCTTTGTGATGCTCTGTTAAATTGCTTACTAAATTGCTCACTAACCCATCCATATTTTCTAAACGATTTTTCAAGGCTTCTTTCACAATTATCTCATACAAAGGTTGCCAAGCTTCTTTCACAATCAGCAAATGCACAATAAAATCGTTTTCTGTATTAAATTCATAAGTTGGATTATATTTCTGAAATGCATAGAAGTTATTGATAACACTCAGGTACTTGCGCACGCTTGACATTTCAGTCTGTAACCCGCGGGTATAGACCATGTTAGCCAGTTTCCTTGTTTTCTGCCCGTTTGGGTCGTCCCAACCATATAATTTCCCAATATAATCTATCAATAGTTCATAAATGTCAGGGCTGTAAGGCATAGATACTGTCAGGTTAAATATTTTACGAAAATAGTTAATGGCAAATCCTTCTTCTATATCGCTATAATGTTTGCTGATAAACTGCTTTGCTACTCGAGTGTCAATGCCGCAGATAAAAATTGCTTTACATTCAGGGGTGACAAATAAATTTTTTAAAGCCTCCAAAAGTTTGATTGCATCATCAGGCAGGCATCTGTCCAAATCATCGAAGAATATTATTACAGGTTTATCACTGTGTTTTTTACTGATGCAATCGATCAATTCTTTAAATTCTTCTTTAGCCGTTTCAATGCTGTTTTGGTAGTTGTCAAAAGAATGTTGGCCCTTCTCAATTTCTTTAAAAGTCTCTTTAATACCTTTAAGAGACAGATTTCCTTTAGTATATATTTTTA
>JAAEMD010000532.1 GCA_024225875.1 bacterium | reverse complement strand
GGTTGGGTAAAAAGTACAACAAACTGTTTCTCCAATCAAACTATCAAAACTGATTGTATGCTCTTTTCGTCTACGATAATTATTGAAACGAGCATCAGAAATAGGAATTTGATGCCCGTTTACTTCAATACAACCAGATTTACTTTCAGGATCAAATGTTTTTACAACCCCTTCTATGATACCAATAGCCCGTTGTATAGTACAGAGACGTGCCATTCTATGCCCGTTAATATCCACGCCTAACATTTTTCCGTCTAAAGGGCTTTCTTGTTCAACATAAACCAAATTATTGTAATTTACTCTCTCTATTTTTTTTATAGGTCTATCAATTACTTCCTCCATTTCCATCTCCATATAGCCCCCTCTATACTGTGGTTTAAATTATTTTACTCAATACATAACACAACAAGCGGCTTTCTGGCAGTGGGAATGGATAGTTTTTTTGTATTTATAAAACTACATGAGTTTTAACTGAAGTTTACTTGGAACATTATGATGTGGGAAATCAATAAGTTAGGTAAAAAAGGGCGATTGATATTCTTTAAGGCTGTAATGAAGGGGTTTTGCGACTTTGTACTTGTATGTTGGATGTATGTTGTTATATGATCTATCAGGCTAATTTTAAAGCAAAAGTCATAAATGACAAAAGCGCCAAAGTAGGTGGAACTACATTTTTGACGCTTTTGTTACGGTAACTTAGACTTTATAAATTTTCCCATAAAGTTGAAGTTACCATTTTTTGATTTTGCTTTCAACCAAAATTGTTAATGTTT
>JAAEMD010000531.1 GCA_024225875.1 bacterium | reverse complement strand
TTTAAACGGACAATTCAATTTGTACCAGCTATAATTATACGAAGTTACAGTTTATTTTTCTATTACTTAAATATATTTTGTTTATCAAAACCGAACTGAATACTCCACTCTTAATTTTCGATTTGGATGGAGATAAGCAGCTGATCCAGGGTGTGTTCTGGTTTTTTCCGAACTAGAATCACAAGCACTTGTTAACGAAATGAGAAAATAAATAGCGATTATAGCTGATCCAAAGTAAAATGTCCGACAATTAAAGTTTTCAAATGACTTCGTTAATGTATGCAACACAGAACTCAGTCATTTAAACGGACAATTCAATTTGTACCAGCTATAACAGCATTAAAATATATGAAATATATGATTCTTGATCATTGTGTAAAACAAATGTATAAAATACTATAAATGTTTATGAGACTATAAAATGAATAAAAAATTTACTGGTTTTTTAGATAAAGAGCTTACGGCTCTGGTACGGGAAGAGGTTATAGACTGTAGTTCTGCAGAGAGAATACGTAATTATTACGATATTAAATCAGCAAAAAATAAAAGAATACTGGTCATTTTCATATTCGGACTTATTGGAACACTTTTTTTAGGGGCCGGGACCTTACTGCTTATTGCTTATAACTGGTCAGGACTTTCCAGAATGTTGCGTACACTAATTTCTCTTGCACCACTTATAATAAGTCAGTTTCTAAATGGTTATACAATATTGTACAAAAAAGACTCTTTGACATGGAAAGAGAGCTCTGCTCTTGGCTGGATTATATCTCTGGCCTTATCTTTTGCTTTGATAAGCCAGACATTTCATATCCCAGGTAACTTTGAGCGATTTTTATTTTCATGGCTGATATTAATTGTGCCTGTTATCTATTTTCAGCAAAGCTACACAGCAGCTACTGCATATATGGCTGGTTTAACCTGGTGGCTCATATATGCTGTTGATTCCGGTGCAGGTATGACCGTATTTTCTTTCTGGACTCTTTATGCTTTATTATTGTTTTTGATATATCGGATAATAAAAAATAAGAAATCTCATATCCTGCAGACTATTTTTATTATGAGTTCTTTAGCAGCTCTTATTACAGGCATAGCTCTAACTATGGATTATGGTATAAAAGGTTTATGGATAGTTGTTTTCAGCTCTTTATTTTGTACTGTATTTTTGTCCGGAAAAATATTCTATAACAAGCTTCCGTTGTCTATATCCAGGCTCTGCAGTGTTATGGGAGGGCTTGGCTTATCTGGTATCTCACTGTTTCTGACCTTTAAATCTTCCTGGCGGTATATATTTCAACAATCAACTATAAGCACTTATTACATAAGCAGAAATAATGGAACTATCGTGGCTCTTGATATTTTTCTTGCTTTGATATTAACTGCTGGTGCAGCATATATGCTGTATTCAGCTATCAGAAAAGGACCATTTTACAGCTATTCATTTGGAGTAATGATCATTCCTGTAATAATATGTTTTTTTCTAGCCATGATAAATGTAGATTTTATGATTCCTGCCATTATTTTTAATTTATTGCTGTTTACTATTGGTATTAATCGTTTATTAGCAGGGATAAAACATACTGATGCGATCTATTTGAATACCGGCCTGGGTATTACTTTTCTAATAATCATTATACGTTTTCTTGATCTTGAAATGTCGCTTTCAGCAAAGGGGTTCAGCTTTATTTTTGCAGGAATATGTTTCTTATCAGCAAACTATATTTCAGGTAAGAAAAAGAAGAGCTCATATGAATAGAGCAGGTATATTCAAAATTATATTTATAATGGCCTGTATTATACAGATATGGTTTGTAGTTTCCCAGATAATTTCCAGAGAACGAACCCTGAAAAATGGGGCGCTCTTAAAATTTAAAATAAGGCCTGTCAATTATTATGATTTTTTCAGAGGGAAATATATTTTGCTTAATATTGACAATAGAGTAGAGATCAACCGCATCAGTAACATACACAAAGGAAAGAGTGTATACGCTTTAATAAATAAAGATCAGGATAGCTACTCTTATATCCAGGATATAACTAACAGAAAACCAGACGATCATGCTTATATCAGAGCCAGAGTAATGTGGATAAGCAGAAAGTATGGTGCAGATAAATATATAGTGAAGCTGAAATTACCTTTTGAACGTTACTACATAGAAGAAAAATTTATTAATAAACTTAAGAGTAGCGGTATTAAACTTCAGTCACAAAAAAATGCTTATATAACAGTCCGTTCTTTAAAAGGAGAGGCCGTACTGGAAGAACTGTATATTGATGATCGGCCTTTTTCGGAAATGCTTTGAGATCAGCTACACTGAAAATTGTCTGGATGATATCAGAAGCGGCCTCCTTTACTTTAAGCTGAATTAGCTGGCTCTTTTGGTAAACCTGAATATCAGTAAGTTGAAAGGTTGCTATATAACAATTTTTTCGAAATCAGCGCAAAGCTGATATAGTTTATTTAAACTTAGAATAAAAGAAAGGCGGTTTTGTTTTATTTTATCATTTTTACTCATAACCAGTACCTGATCAAAATAATTTGTTACAGCCCTGGATAAATCTATTAGAGAGTCTATTAATTGATCATATTCATTGTTTTTATAAAGTCCATCTATTGTTCTGCTGGTCTTGTTGTAAGCTGTCCAGGCCGTATTTTCTTCATTGATTTCAAATAAGCTTTGATCAACTTGACAGCTGGATATTTCCGGGGACAGACGCTTAATTCTTATAGCTGTATCTACCAGAAGTTTGAACTCTACCGGTTTTTCTATACGTTTGATATCTAATGCCTTTGATATTGATTCACTTTTGATTATGTTTTGCAGTGAGTTTGCTAAAGTTGCTTCAACCGTATCATAAGATAAACCATTATCAATATAAAAGGATCTTAGTCTTTGATTAAAGAACCTCAATAGTTCCTCTTTGTTACTGCTGTCTTTATTTAAGACTGCATAAGCTTTATCAATACATTTTTCCAGCGATATAGTGTATTTATTGTTATAAACAATCTGAAGTATCCCATATACGGCCCTTCTAACTCCCCATGGATCTTGAGACCCGGTTGGGATAAGTCCGTTTTGAAAGCATGATACTACAGTATCAAATTTATCAGCCAGAGCTGTCACTATCCCTGTTGGAGATAATGGCAGCTGTCCTCCGGCATATTTTGGATAATAGTGTTCTTCAATACCAGCTGCAACCAGGCTGTCTTCCTGTTGATTAAGTGCATAAAGTTTTCCCATTGTACCTTGAAGTCCAGGTAACTCGAAAACCATATTTGATACAAGATCTGTTTTGCACAGGTAGACAGTCCGTTTTATTTCATCTTTATATGTGTTCAGCATGAGCTTTTCGGTAAGGTAAACGCTTAATTTGTCCAGTCTCAATACCTTGTCATATATTGTTCCCAGACCTTTCTGAAAAACAACCTGCTTTAACTTTTCAAGGTTAGACTCTAATTTAATTTTGTTATCGGCCTCCCAAAAGAATTTAACATCTTCCAGGCGGGCCCTTAAAACTTCTTCATTACCGGCTATTATGTTTGCAGAACTTTTATGAGTTACATTATCAGCAATAGTTATGAATTCAGGCATAAATTCGCCTTTTCTAGTTACAGGAAAAAACTTCTGATTTTTTTTCATGCACTGTATAAGTACTTCTTTTGGGATTTTAAGGTATTCAGGATCGAATTGTCCATGCATTGGTTTAGGCTGCTCTGTCAGATATGTAGTCTCTGTTACAAGGTCACTATCAATGGCGTTCTTATCTATTTTACCTTCCAGGTAATCTTTGATCAGCCATTTTCGTTTTTCCTGATCTACAAGAACATAACTCTTCATTAGCCTGCTTTCGTAGTCTTTGGCTTTTTCTATTTTTACGGGTGCACCGCTGGCGATAAAGTTGTCATCTGTGTTTTTGGTTAATAGACGATGACCAAAGGAATAGTTTGATGAAGAAATACCGAATATTTCAAATGGTATGATTTCTTTGTCATACATACACAGTATCCAGTGGACAGGACGTATAAACGATTGTTTCTCAGTGCCCCATTTCATAGCTATTGGTAAACTTAAACTGGATATTAGTTCCGGTATTAATGATTGAAATAGAGTTTGAACGTTTTGTCCTGCTTCTTTTTTTTCTGCCTGAATGAACTTTATGCCTTTTTCTTCTATTATTTTAAGGTCAGCCAGCTTAATATTCATTTTTTTTGCAAAACCTTTAGCCGGAGGCAGGTAATTCCCTTTTTCATCAATGGATATTTTTAACGGAGGGCCTTTGATCAGTTTTGTTATATTATCCTGTTTTTCTATGAGATCGGATACAATTAAAGTTAATCGCCTGTATGTTCCTGTGGTTTTTACTGTTGAATATGATAGTCGGGCTTTATTTAATAACTCTATGGCCTTTGCTGCAAGATCGTTCAGAAGAGCCTCCATGAATCTGGCTGGGATTTCCTCTGTACCTGTTTCGAATATAAACTCTTTTTTATTTATCATTATTTCTTTTTGTATTTCCTTTTTCATTTTCCGGGTTACAGTACATAGTAGCGCAATCTCTGGCAAGTTTTCTGATCCGTGATATATAAGTCATACGCTCAGTTACCGATATTACTCCGCGAGCATCCAGAAGATTAAAAATATGAGAACATTTCAAACAGTAATCATAGGCTGGAATCGCCAGGTTTTGTTTAAGGGTATGACAGCACTCATTTTCATAAATGTTAAATAAGCTGAAAAGATTTTCAGTGTTTGCAGCTTCAAAGTTGTAGTGGCAGGACTCTATTTCGCTTTTTTTAAAGATATCTCCGTAACTTATTTCATTATTATTATTATTTTGCCAGACTAGATCAAAAATATTTTTTTTGTTTTGAATGACCATTGCAAGACGTTCAAGGCCGTAAGTGATTTCTACTGGACAGGGGTATAGATCCTGGCCCCCGCATTGTTGAAAATAGGTGAATTGAGTTACTTCGACCCCATTTAACCAGACTTCCCAGCCGACCCCCCATGCGCCAAGCGTGGGAGATTCCCAGTTATCTTCTACGAATCTAATATCATGTTCAAGGTGGCTGATCCCAAGTGCTTCCATACTTTGAATAAACATATCCTGAACATTGAGAGGCGATGGCTTTAATATTACCTGAAACTGAAAATAGTGTTGTGTGCGGTTAGGATTTTCTGCAAAACGCCCGTCAGCAGGTCTCCTGGATGGCTCAATATATGCAACATTCCACGGGTCGGGACCCAGTACTTTTAAAAAAGTGTGAGGGCTCATGGTACCGGCACCTTTTTCAGTGTCGTATGGCTGTAAGATCAAGCAGCCTTTTTTATTCCAAAAATCCTGTAAAATAAATATTATTTCTTGAAATGTAAGCATTTAAACAATCTTAAAATTAATTAATAAAATTCAGCAGATCCATTATAGAGTATATTTTTGTCTGAGGCTATTAAATAATTCAAAAAAGAAATTTTTATAATAATGAACAGGGTTGTTCAGGCTTTTTGCAGGGAATGATGTGCATAAAGAATCCATTGATATTGATTTATAAACTAAAATATTTCTTATGTTATAGAAGCGTTTTATATATTTTTTTGAATCACTGGAAAAATTGTCCCTGTTATTGTAATGAAAGAGCCCATATATTTTTTTTTCATAGATTATCTCATAAACATCTGGCAGTAACTGTATATTAGAAGTATTTATCGGAAAGTTAATAATAATGTTTTTTTTGTTTTCCAGCAGAAAATTAACTGTATCCTTGAACTGACTCAAACCGTTATTGCCGCTTACTTCACGGTATTCATCGGGATCCGGGGAGGGGAGGTATATAAAAAAGTTGTCCGAGAACATAAATGTTTTTTCAAAAGACTCATAGGGATGAATACCATGAGTCCAGATGTTTATTTTGATGTTATTTCTTTTTAAGAAACTAAGTATACAGGGTAAATCAGCTGAGCATAAAGGATCTCCTCCTATAATATTAAATATTTTCTTTCTGGAATATATATTGAAGAATTTATTTTTTTTAATTAGATTAATAATAGTGTCTGAATTTATAGAGTTAACATAGTCCTTTCTCCACAAAGTGCAGGCGCGACATCGTAAATTGCAGGTATCTGTTACTTTTATTGTGCCCTGGGAAAAAGGATTGAAAAATGAGTTCATAGTTTCAGGTGCCTGTGATTTTGACTAATACTCGTTTTTTTCTTTTACCATCAAACTCACCATAGAATATTTGCTCCCATGGTCCGAAATCCAGCCGGCCTTCTGTTATTGCTACAACCACCTCTCTTCCCATAATAGTACGCTTCAGGTGTGCGTCTGCATTATCTTCAAAGGAGTTGTGATGATATCTGGAGTAGGGTTTTTCAGGTGCCAGTTTTTCCAGCCAGATTTCAAAATCCTGATGCAGGCCGGATTCATCGTCATTAATAAATACGCTCGATGTGATATGCATGGCATTGCAGAGCAGCAGACCCTCTTTGATGAGGCTTTCTTTTAAACAGTTATTTATATCAGCTGTTATATTAATCAGTTTTCTTCTTGAAGATGTACTGAACCATAGTTCTTTTCGATAGTGCTTCATAAAAAATACTCTCCTGAATATAGCGTTGTTTAATAATAATTATAGAACTATTCCTTGAAAAGGGATAAAGAAAAAATATACAGCACGACTTAATTACATTTAATGTAATATAATATATGAAAATAAATATAAATTGACGTAATAAAGTCAGGTATGATAATTTTTTTTAATGGTTTTTTCGGGTACACAGACAATATATTTTAAAAAAGAAGATATTTATGTCGGTGATAAGAGGCTTTTAATATCGTTTTATAGATTTCTTAATGAATTAGAAGATCAGGTCAGGGTTTTTGAGCTTTTGGGTAATAAGAAGAAAATAAAAATAAAGTTAAGCAAATGTATCTGTATAAAGGCTGAGGCCGGGTTCAATAATTTTATTTTAAAAAACAGATATAGTATTTCTTCTCGTATCATCAATCATATAAAGAAAATATTTTTGTCGCAGGGTTATGTAATTGATCAGATATATGCGGGCAATAGAAAATATAATGAAGCACCGGTCTTTGCATCTGCTGGCAGGATTATTATGAGTTTTATTTTGTTTTGTACTATTGCCTGTATATTAATTTTTGACAACAGGATCAGGCATCAAACGAACTTAATATCTTTTCAAAAAGACCGTATACAAAAGTTAATTGGTATGGAAGAGAAAAAAGAAGCAGAATATGAACGGAATGTGAAAGAGAGCCTGTCTTTTTTTAAGCAGTACTCTGAATTAAGTAACATGCCTTTTTATATAAAAGAAATGAAAATTGATTCTAATAATATAAAGGTAGAAGGTTATTTGCAGACAAGTAATACGGAAGTATTTATAAGAAGCTTACAGAATTTTGAGAAAGAAAATGATTTTAAAAACAGGAACAACAGTTTTTTGGAAGTAAGAAAAGGACTTATTAAATGCGTAGCGTATTTTCAGCTTTAGATAGAAAAACTGTTTTTTTAAATTTGTTTCTGATTGTGTTTATGGGCAGGTTGTTTGTGTTTCCTGAATATAAGCAGTTCTGCCGCAACAGGGTATTTATTAAACAGAATAGAGTACGGTTAGAAACGAAGGAAAAGTCAGCTGTCAGCAGTCTTGTTAATATTAAGAAGCTGTTAAATCAAATAAGTGGCAGCAGAGGTGTGTACGGTGTAAATATAAAACAGAGAGAAACGATGACTATTGCAGATATAGATTGTGATTATGTGGGTGTTGTTATGGAAAAGTTATATGAAATTATAATACAAAACAGGGTGTCTTTAAGGATGCTGAGTATAATTTTTATGGAAAAGAGGGTAAGAATTTCTATTGAATTTGAAACTATTTAGGATAATGTATTTTTTATCTGCAACACTGTTTGCTTTTTGTTTTTTGAATGGATTATGTTATGCAGACAGTGATATTGGCCGGTCTGTTTTAAATTATGGCAAAGCATTTGATTTAAAAGGGCTGAAACGTATAAAAAACGAAGGTCTTGCAGGCAGGCAGGAAAATAAAAGAATATATACCATTTTCATTAAACACCTGAGTCCAGATATTTTCAGGAGAATGTTGTCGGAACTTTTTCCTGATCTTGTAGCAGCTGTGGATAACAGGAGCAGGAGTATTACATTTAATGCGGATAAATTAACATATAAGCGTATAAGGGAGGTGGCTGAAAATCTGGATAAGGCTCTGTCGCAGATAAGGATAGAGGTGAAAATTATTGAAATTAATTATCAGAATTTTGATCAGTACAAAAATTTATTCGCAAATATTACATCGGGAGTTAAAATTAACTATGACTTTAATACCAGAAAAATCAACCCTGTTAATGAACTTGAGGGGAGCCTGGTTTATTTAGTAAAAAACGGGTATGCAAATATACTGGCAAAGCCAGCTGTTTCAACGGTCGATAGTAATAAAGCTGTTATTAAAATCGGTGATAGAGTACCTTATATTACAACTATATTATCAGAATACTCCCATTCAAATCAGGTTCATCACGTAGATACTGGTATTGATCTGGAAATTTTGCCAAAAATAGTAAGTGGTAATTTGATTTTAGCTGAAATCAATGCCCGTGTCTCTACAATTAAGCTTTGGCAGACATTAGGTGAAATGCAGTACCCTGTTCTATCTTCTCGTCAGGCTCAAACCTCAGTTTATATTAAGAACGGGGAGACCCTGGTTATTGCCGGCTTGATGGATGAGCAGATGAAGCGTAATGTTACTGCTGTGCCATTTTTTTCTGATTTGCCATTTATTGGCAGACTTTTTACGGGAGAAAACCAGGAAAAGACTAAAACAGATATTCTTTTTTTAATAACGCCTCATATTTTTCATTCAGGATAAAAGTGACTGTTGTAAAATTACAGCATACAGGTAATATCAGATCAAGCTTATACAGTTGATTTGCATTGAATTTTTAACGATTACGGGTAACAGTAATAATATAGGGGGGGGGCATATAAAAAAAGCTCTCGAATTAGGGGGGGGAGATCTTCGAGAGCTTTTCTTTTTACCTTGTATATTCCAAGGTTAGTCTTAGTATATAGAAAAATAATATTTAAGTAAAGAATGCTGTTATTGCGTATATATAGCTGTTCCAAAATAAAATATCCGACACTTCCGACACTTAAAGTTTTCAAATGACTTCGTTTATGTACGCCTGTACACATGCACTCAGCCATTTAAACGGACAGTTCAATTTGTACCAGCTATGATGTATCAGTTGCGTTAATATATTTATTGTTATATAAATATTTACGTCATTAATTAACAGGGCGGCTGCTCAGGCAGCTGGTCAGCTAACAGTATTTCTGTAGAATATCTTTATTCAGGATAGATACTGGAAACTTATTTTTTTATTTATGGAAACCATCGGGAAAATAATCCTTCCTGATTGTAAAAGGTATATGTTTATGCTAAATTTATTTTCTGGAGTTTGCCGGATACCGGATATTAGATTATGAAAAAAACAGTTAAATTAAATTTACAGATATTATCATTAACAGCTATTTTTATTTGCGGTTTCACTTTTTTAAGTGAAAAGCCGTTAAAAGCTGCGGGCTTGAATGAGTCAAATATTATGGAAGTACTTTCTGCCGCATCTGCTAAGAATACCGGTAGAAATCTTAGTCATGGTAAGCTGAAAAAAAACTACAGGACAAATTCACAGGCAATCACAAAACAAGCTGGTGCTGAATCTGGCACTCAAGATGTTTTTAATATGATGGATATTGAAGAAGAGCTTAATATTTCGTCTATTGAAAAGCTGTTTTTTGAGATGGATCAGAAAGAGCAGGAAAAATACACTGTTAATTTTACTGATGATGTGGATATTGATGCTGCTGATAAAGATAAAAAAAAGAAGAGGGCTGGCTGGAGTGAAAATAAACTTGAAGCACAGGAATTGAAAGAAAATAACGAGAAAATTGATGGTAATGTTGAACGGGCGAAAATCTTAAAAGAAGAATATGAGATTAAAAAAGAGAGGTATGAATTAAAAAAAGAGTATAAGGATATTGTCAGACAGTTCGGTTATGATGTTTTTGAGAGAGACTTTGATAGTGATGTGGAAGACGCTTTATTAACTTTTGATGTTCCTGTTGGTCCGGACTATATACTGGGACCTGGTGATACCCTGATTGTCAGGGTCTGGGGTAAAATTGATGAAACAGTAGAGGTAACTGTTGATAGAGAAGGTAAAATATATATGCCTAAAATAGGTAATGTTTACCTGGCAGGTGAAAAACTTGGTAATGTAAAAAGGATATTAAAAACATCGCTGGGTAAATTTTATGTTAATTTTGAGCTTAGTGTAACTATGGGGCAGCTGAGAACAGTAAAAGTTTTCGTTTTAGGAGATGTGCAAAAACCCGGAGCCTATGATATTTCTGCACTGTCCACTGCTTTTATGGCTTTATATGCAGCAGGTGGCCCTACGAAACAGGGTTCTATGAGGAAGATTCTTGTAAAAAGAAAAAACAGAACAATCAAAACAATTGATTTGTACAGCTACTTATTAAAAGGTGACAGGTACCAGGATCCCTCCTTAAAGGCATTTGACACCATTTTTGTTCCTCCTGTCGGGGATGTCGTGAAAATCTCCGGTATGGTTAAAAAAGAAGCTATATTTGAGGTTTTGCCAGAAACATCTATCTATGATGGCATAGTGGCTCTTGCAGGCGGTTTTTCATCGCATGCTTATTTGAAAAGAATTCAACTTAAAAGAATAAATGGTGGTAATAAGAGAGAAGTTATTGATCTTGCGGATAAAAGCTTCAAGGCTTTACAGGGTAAATTAAAAAATAACAGGTTGCAAAATGGCGATAGCTTGAAGGTTTATCAGATCTTAAAAGACGAAACAAAACTGGTTGAAATAGAAGGGCGTGTTTTCAGGCCTGGTCAATACGCCTATAAATATGGAATGACTATATCTGATCTGGTGAATGTATCAGACGGGCTGAAGCCGGATGCATATAAAAATAAAGTGGATATATATAGATATATTTCAGATAAAAAGAGATCGTTTATTTATGTTGATTATAATACGAAAACAGGCCGGCAAACTAAACTGAAAGATAGAGATATTATAAGATTTTATTCGGATGTTGAAGTTAATGGTTTAGAGTATGTCAGTATAACTGGCGCTGTTAAAAATTCAGGCAGACATAAGCTGTTAAAAAATATGAAAGTTTCAGATCTGATATTTATGGCTGGTATTCAAAGTTTTGCAGAATTAAACAAAGCAGAACTTTTTAGAAAAAATGTATTTGGTAAGGATGATACCTTTCAGATAGATTTGATTAGTATTATACAGAACCCGGAATCACAAGAGAATATAATGCTGAAAAATCAGGATCATATTTTTGTAAGAACTGATGTTAAGTTTATTAAAGAAAATAAAATAAGTATTAAAGGACAGGTAAAATATCCGGGGACCTATATTATTAGAGAAGATGAGCGTTTAAGTGATGTACTTAAAAGGGCTGGAGGTTTTACGGACAGGGCTTTTTTAAAGGGTGCTGTTTTTAAAAGAAAGTCAGTTAAAAGCAGGCAGGCGCTGGGTCAGCAAAGAACCCTGGAAGAAGAAAAGCAGAGAATAATTTATGAACAGGCTCGTATGGGAGTTGTTAGCAGTAGCGCAGGTGCTGTATTAGCTTTTTTGCAGGAAAAGGTTCAAGAGAGTTCCGGAAGAGTAATTATTAACTTAACTGATTTAAATGAATTTAAGGCAGGTAAAGATGACTTTTACTTAAAAGATGGTGATAGTCTGGTAGTTCCTGAGATACCGTCTTCGGTTCATATTATTGGAGCTGTACAGCAAAATTCCGCCATAGCCTATCTTCCTGATAAGGAAGCTGGTTACTATATAAATCAGGTGGGTGGATTTAACGACTATGCTGATAAAAGTAAAATATATATAATAAAGCCCAGTGGATATATTTACTGTAATGATGGTAACATAGGCTTGGGAGATGTGATATATATACCTGAAAAGATAGAAATTTATATTGACTGGGTGGATGTTATTTCCAAGGTTGTTACAAGTGTAGCCAATACATTAGGAACATTGAGGATGCTGGGTGGATTTTAAGGTAGATAAAATGGCAGATATATTAAATGATGAGATAGATTATATATATTATATAAAAACTATATTTCGATATAAAATTATTATTGCAGTATTTGTTGCTGTTAGTTTGATTTGCTGTGCTGTTTATAATGAAGTTGTTTCTGAACAATATAGTGTTAGCAGTACTTTTTTTGTTCCCCTGGATACGGGTGGTTCTGGCGGATCTTTTATGGGGTATGCCAGGCTTATGGGGGTTAAGATACCGTCAAATATCGACCAGTATGTGATTTCTTTACTTGAAAGCCAGCGAATGAAAGATAGAATTACTGAAGAGATGTTAGTTATGTACAAGGACAGGAAAGTTGATATTGAAGCAACCTTGAAACTTGGTGAGTATCTAAGTGTTAAGAAGAATATTAATGGAATTTTTATTTTACAATATAAAAATACGGACCAGGAGATAGCCTTAAAGGTAGTAGAAAGATATTTAGAGAACCTTAACTGGTTTAATAAGGAACTGGAGATTACGGCACAAAAAAATATTATTACAGTTTTAGATCTTCCTGTATATCCTGAATATCCTTCGGATCCAAAGAAGAAATTTAATTTTGTAGTTGTGTTTGCTGGAGCTGTTTTTTTTAGCGTGTTGAGTATTTTTATCTATGATTTTATAAGGAAAATTCAATTTAACAGTTAAATATTTTTTATATATAAGGGACAACATCAATGATGAAGGTTGTGGTATTTGGGGCTGGGTATGTAGGGTTAGTTACTGGTGTTTGTATCGCTGACTTTGGTAATACAGTTTATTGTATAGATAATCTAGAGGAAAAAGTAGCAAATCTAAATCAAGGTAAGATCCCTGTTTATGAGCCTGGTCTGGAGAGCCTGATAAAAAAGAACATGGCTGCCGGCCGGTTATTTTTTACAACGGATTGCACAAAAGCTGTATTAGATGCTGATATCATATTTATTGCTGTAGGGACCCCGCCAGGGGAAAATGGGGAAGCTGATACAGATAATGTAGTTTCTGTAGCCAGTACTATTGCAGAGCAGATGCTGAAAGAAGATGCTGTCTGCAGAAAGTATAAAGTGGTAATTAATAAGAGTACTGTTCCTGTAGGTATGGGAAAGATGGTGCAGCAGATAATAAATGATAAAGGTGTATCAGATGAATATTTTGCAGTTGTATCAAACCCGGAGTTTTTAAGAGAAGGATCGGCAATAAATGATTTTTTCCGTCCTGACAGGGTTGTGATTGGTGGCGATTGTCAAAAAGCAATTGATAAACTTAAAGAGCTGTATCGTCCATTATATTTAATTGAAACACCATTTATTACATCTAATATGGAAACGGCAGAGCTTATAAAGTATGCATCTAATGCTTTTTTAGCTACCAAAATATCGTTTATAAATGAGATGGCAAATATATGTGACAGGGTTGGTGCAGATGTACATGTTGTAGCCAGGGGTATGGGCAAAGATAATCGTATAGGTAGATATTTTTTGCATCCAGGACCTGGTTATGGAGGTTCCTGTTTTCCAAAAGATACGCATGCTTTGATTAATATAGCTAAGAATGCTGGTTATGATCTGAAAATCGTCAAAGCAGTTGAAGAGGTTAATGCATATCAGAAGAGTGTAGTGTCTAATAAGATTAAAGAGATCTTTGGTTCAGATCTTTCACAATTAACATTTGGTATTTTAGGGCTGGCATTCAAGCCTAATACTGATGATATAAGAGAGGCTCCTTCACTAACGATTATTAAAGAGCTTATACAAATGGGTGCATCGATAAAAGCCTTTGATCCTGAGGCAATGGAAAATGCCAGGCTCATTTTAGGGGACAGTATTTATTTTGCCGTAAATATAGATGATGTACTGGAAGGTGTGGATGCTATGATTATTATCACGGAATGGAATGACTTCAGGGATATCAATTTGATTGAATTAAAAAAGAAATTAAAGCAGCCTGTTATAGTTGATGCCAGAAACGTATATGATCCACAAAAAGTAAAAGACCTGGGGTTTGAGTACTACGGAATGGGAAGATAATGAGGCAGCTCTTTGTTAAAAAGGGGCGTGTTTTTACCAGTGAAGTATCCGTGCCCGGAGTCTCAAAAGGAGCCCTGCTAATAAAAGTAGTTAACAGCTGTATATCAACTGGTACTGAGCTTGCTTTTGTTAAGGATAGCGGTAAATCATTAATTAAAAAGGCAGTTGATAAGCCGGAAAATTTTTTGAAAATCATTAATATGTTAAAAAGTGATGGAGTTAGAAAAACTCTTGATACAATAAAATCTGTTAAAGAGCATACCTCACCTGCAGGATATTCAATTTCCGGGATTGTTATTGCTGCCGGTGATGGAGTTAATGGCTATAGTCCAGGAGATTGTGTAGCAGCAGCAGGTGCTGGCCTTGCTAACCATGCTGAGTTTGTTGATGTTCCGGAAAATCTGGTAGTTAAAATCAAACCTGATTCAAATATGAAAGCAGCTTCTACTGTGGCATTAGGCAGTATTGCTTTGCATGGGGTAAGAAGGACTGATTTAAAGTTAGGTGAATATGGTGTTGTTTTTGGGTGTGGGATGATTGGGTTAATTACTGTTCAGTTGTTGAAGCTGGCCGGTATCAGAGTTTTAGCTGTTGATATTGATGATAAAAGGCTGGATCTGGCAAAATTTTCTGGTGCAGATATAACGCTTAATCCTTTAAAAGAAGATATTACAGGCAGAGTATATAACTATACATCAGGATTTGGGGCAGATGCTGTTCTTTTTACAGCCGAAACTTCCGCAAGTGAGCCGTTGTCACAGGCTTTTAAGATGTGTAGAAAAAAGGGCCGGGTAGTATTAGTCGGGGTTTCTGGTATGGAAATCAAAAGGGACGATATCTACTTAAAGGAGCTGGATATGCTGGTTTCAACCTCATATGGTCCTGGTAGATATGATGAATTGTATGAACATAAAGGGTTTGACTATCCTTATGCCTATGTAAGGTGGACAGAAAGAAGAAATATGCAGGAATATTTGAGGCTGGTACACGAGAAGAACATAAAATTAGAACAGTTTATTGATAATGTTTATTCGATAGACCAGGCAGAGGCTGCCTTTAATATTTTAAAGAATAAAGATAAAAGGCCGTTAACAGTAATTCTTGACTATGGGAAACCTGAAGTCCCGTCTAATATAGACAGAAAGATACTGTTAAATGATATTGAGATAAAGAATAATGTTATAAATGTTGCTTTGGCTGGTGCTGGTAATTTTGCTGTCGGGATGCATATGCCGAACCTGAAAAAACTATCTGATAAATATCAGCTTAAGGCTGTTATGAGTAGAACAGGTGCTAAGGCCAGGTTTGTGGCAGAGAAAAGTGGCGCTGAATATTCGACCACCAGTTATCAGGATATTATAAAGGACGATAATATAGATCTTATTTTGATTTGTACAAGACATGACAGTCATGCAGAACTGGTTCTTAAGGCTCTTGAAGCCGGTAAGCATGTATTTGTTGAAAAACCACTGGCTGTTTCCAGAGATGAGACAGCTGCTATCAGAGAGTTTTATAGCGGTGACGGCTTAAAGCCTGTTTTGTTTACTGGATTTAATAGACGATTTAGTATATATGCCAGGGAAATAAAAAAGTATACTGATAATAGAGTCGGACCCTTGTTTATACATTATAGAATGAACGCTGGCTATATTGATTCTGGTAACTGGGTACATGATGCCGGTGGCAGGATAATTGGTGAAGCCTGCCATATTATTGATTTAATGACCTTTTTTGCTGGTGGGAAAATAAAATCTGTAACCTGTGAATCTCTGGATACTCAAAATACAAAATTCAGCTCTGCCGATAACAAGTCTTTTGTGCTGAAATATGAAGATGGGTCTGTTTGTACAATTGAATATTTTTCAGTAGGGTCCAGAAATTTCCCCAAAGAATATATGGAAGTGCATTTTGATGAAAAAACGATAGTAATGAACGATTACAAGTCCTTGAAAGGATATGGCCTGCAACTTGAACCGGTTAAAACCGCAACTGCACAAAAGGGTCATATTCAGGGGCTGGAATATTTATATGAAACCCTTCAAGGCAGAAAGGAATGGCCTGTGGAATTATGGGATATGCTTCAAACAACAGAGGCAAGTATAGTGATTGCAGGTTTATGAGTATATAAAATTTATTTTAACTTTTTATAACTATATGATAACTAAAGTCTGCAACAGAAAATGATAAGATAATTATATTTACTAATAATAAAAAAACTGTTTTTTATCAGGTACTTAATTATAGATTTTATAAATCGATACTCATATCATCAAATCCGCAAACAGTATTTTCAAAAATTGCTTTTGCAGCATTTAAAGCTTCGTGCCTTTTATCTAATGACGGATAGTTAAGGGGATTAAAATGGACTAAAGCAAGTTTTGCAGCATTTGATTCCAGAGCCATTCTTGCTGCTGACTCAGGGTTAAGATGCATATAATTTTCATTGATTTGTCCAGGCTTAAAAAAGCATTCTGTTATCAGTAGATCAGCATTTTTTGATAATTTAACAGCATTACTGCAAAAAACTGTATCAGTACAAAAGGATAATACTTTATTGTCCTGCATAACCCTGAGTCCTAACGTATAAATGGAATGTTCTAATGGCAGGAAATCACAGGAGAAAGGCAACTTATCTGACTGGGACGGTACTTCAAGAATCTCTACAGGCCAGGGTAGTTTTGATATGGGCGTTGTGAATGGTCTTCTGAGAAAATGGTTTAGATTTTTTTTAATATCTTCAGGGCCAAATATAACAAGGCCGTTATTGAAATTAAGTAAACACAATGTGTTCAAGCCAATAATATGATCTAAATGAAAATGGCTGATAAATAGATAAACCGGTTTATCTATAGTTATATATTGATTTAATTTATGTATACCATTGCCGGCATCAAGAATAATGTAGTAGTTACTGGTCTCTAATAATATACAAAGCGTATTTCCTGTCTTTGTATCATACCAGCCATTTGTTCCTAAAAAATATATTTTCATATCGCTACTCTTAAAATATAAACTTTCACTATAAAGCTCAGGTCAGATCTCTATTTTTTTGTTTCTCTGTTTATAGGCCGCAATCTGATTTTGAGTTAACTTAAATTTTAATTTTTGCTTTGCCACCAGTTATAATATCGGACTGCTGTTCTGGACACAGCTTCTTCTATTTTAAATAGATACTAACAGTTTAACACACTATAGAAGTTACTGTTGTTAAAATACAATTATTCATTATGATTTCTCTTTAAATTCAGGCTTAGTTGATTTTTTTATAATAGTTGTACATATGATCGAATATAGCAATTTTATTCAAAAATCTTTTATCGTATTCATGCATAAGTCTGGAAAAAACTCTGTTTAACTGCTTTTGCCAGGAAAAAGGATTAAACATTCCTCCTGATGTATAGAATCTTTTATTAAATTTGAAGCCATTGTCTGACAGATAAGAGTCTAAAAATTGTTTTGAATAAAAATTCAGATGTTGGGGAGGACAATACATATGCCATCTATAATTTATAAAAGTTAATATTTTTTCTTTGATACACTGATGTGCAGGAATCATTATGACGAGAACTCCATTTTCTTTGACAATATCTTTTAATTTGCTTAGAAATTTATGAGGATTAGATAGATGTTCAATTATTGCATATGCTGTTACAACATCATATTTTTTAGTGAAATTAACATTTTCTAGAAAATCTTTGTATATATTACCCCGACCTGGAAATAGTTAACATTCAATCAAACAGCTAAGGCAATATATTTAAGCTCTGCTTTTTTAAAATAATTAGAAACCTTTTTTGGGGATTTTTGAATAGAGTTCATAAAAGAACGGAGCGATTTTTTAAGGTCATCAACAGATTTA
>JAAEMD010000530.1 GCA_024225875.1 bacterium | reverse complement strand
AACTAGCTCGTATCATTAATGAAACTCTGTTTTTCAGAAAGCATTTAATTGATCTTCTTGGGTTATCTTCTTACGAATCACCTAATATCAGAGGCCATACGCAACTTTCTTTGCTCTGAATTTTTACCGGACACTAGTGAACCAGTTTAGTTGAAACCTTCAGAGAGCTATACCCAGCTATATTTCGTTATAGTGGCAATAGAAGTATTGAATTTATGAAAACAGACAACATTCCTGAAAAGGAATTAAAGAAATGTATTTCTTTGGCATTGACCTATAACCTGAATAAATAACGTCTGTGAGATTAGACCGACTCTTATCTATTGTTATTAAATTACTTTCACATAAACGACTTACCACAAAGCAATTAGCACTTGAGTTTGGGGTCTCTATCAGAACTATATTTAGAGACTTACAAACAATCTCATTGTCAAATATTCCAATAGTATCCATTCAGGGTAAGCAAGGCGGCTGGGAAATAATGCCTGACTACCTGCTGGACCGAAGGGTATTATCCCTGGATGATATTGCCAATATTTTATCTGCACTTAGTAGTGTTGAAAGAGGCATTTCGCACCCCTCTGTAAAACAAACGCTGGATAAGATGAGTAGTCTTATCCCACAATCAAAGAATAAGGATATTGCTCAAAAAATGAACCACGTAGTTATTGATTCTCAACCATGGGGAATGGGAAAGTCGCTGCAAAACAAACTGACTGACATACAGACAGCTATCTATGACAGCGTACTAATCACCTTCACTTACCATAACTTAAAAAAAGAACAACTCGCCAGAATAGTCGAGCCAATGACCCTGCTGTTAAAGGGAGCAAACTGGTATTTATTTGGCTATTGTCAAAATAAAAAAGACTTTCGTCTATTTCGGTTATCTAGAATTCAAAAATTAAAAATATCAGATCAATCCTTCTCACGTCGTGAAAAAAGCATCAATGACTATAGAGAAAAAGCTAAGAATCCAGATAAATCTGTCAAATTGACTCTGCAATTTCATAAAGAAGCCAGTACATTTATTAGCGATATGTTTGGATTAGAGCATGCTGAATATACAGGTGAGTATGGCATGCT
The DNA here is from genome assembly GCA_024225875.1 of bacterium. Classification (GTDB taxonomy): domain Bacteria; phylum Margulisbacteria; class Marinamargulisbacteria; order JAAEMD01; family JAAEMD01; genus JAAEMD01. Next base: position 10,116 of record JAAEMD010000530.1, on the reverse strand, counting down.
TCAAGTTCAATTACCTGAAAATGAGTGGTTATACGGATTGTTGCTTAGTTTTGGAAGCTCCATTCAAATATGCAAACCAAAGCGAATAGCTGACCTTATCAAAAATAGAGCCCAGAATATTGTGAAATTATATTCCTGAATATGACATACGTTTGTCACTGTACTTATGTAGTATTATACTAAAATAGTATTTTAAGGAGAAAAACATAATGGATATAGAGAAAAAAAGAAAGTTTGATGTCATAGGGATTTCAGTCAATACCACTACCGATATGAGTGAGAACTGTCAAGGACTTCAGCAAATTTGGTGCAGGTTCTTCAAGGAAGGAATCGCCTCGAAAATATCCAGGAAAATAGATGATGACATTATTTGTGTTTATGATAATTACAAGCAAACTCAACCTGGTGTGTATCAGGTCAGAGCCACAGTAGGTTATAAAGTTGAGGCTTCTACTAAAATACCTCAAGGCATGGTTCTTACTTCAATTAACGAAGGAGCATACCAGAAATTTTTGGCTAAAGGGAAAATGCCTGATTGTATTATTAATAAATGGGCTTCAATTTGGAAAGACCAGGACCATCTAAACCGTAAGTTTGAAACTGATTTTGAAGTGTATACAGAAAAATCAAATGATATGGATAATGGCGAAATGGAAATTTTTATAGGTGTTTCAAATTAACACCAGCAGGAATAAATATGTGGAAATTTAGTCATAACATTGAAATCAATGCTACACCAGAAACTCTTTGGCAACTCTGGAGTGACGTAGAGAACTGGAAAAAATGGGACAATAGTATTGAATGGAGCCAAATGAAGGCTCCATTCCAGGAAGGCTCGAAGGGACAGCTAAAACCCAGGAATGGCCCATGTACTTCATTTATTGTAAGCACAGCTGTGAAAAACAAGAGATTTGTTACTCAATCAAAATTGCCATTAACTCAACTTATTTTTACTCATGAAATTGTTGAAAAGGAGAATACGATAAGCATTACACATTCTATTGTTATTCAAGGGGCTTTGAGTTTCTTATTTTCAAAAATTATTGGTAAATCACTGGTTTCGGAGCTTCCTGAATCAATGATTAACCTGAAGAAACTTGCGGAGGCTATAAATTGAATAATACAGCTGATCCAAAGTAAAATGTCCGACACTTAAAGTTTTCAAATGACTTCATTTATGTGCGTTTGTGAAACTGCACTCAGCCATTTAAACGGACAGTTCAATTTGTACCAGCTATAATGAAAGGAAGTTGAATATATAATGATGAAAAAAATCGATCTAAAAAAGGAATATAAGAAACTATTTTCTGCATCTTATAAAGATGCAGCTGTTATTGATGTTCCAAAAGTAAATTACCTTTCTATTTCAGGCAAAGGAGACCCTAATACAACATCCGCTTACAGAGAAGCTATTGAAACATTATTTTCATTGTCTTATTCGATAAAATTCATTATTAAAAAAGGATCTCAAGCGATTGACTACGGGGTCTTGCCACTTGAAAGTTTGTGGTGGGTTGAAAATATGAAAGATTTTGACATCAACGATAAGTCAAACTGGCTTTGGAAAACCATGATTATGCAACCTGATTTTATTAATGATGAAATCATGAAAACAGCAGCAACTCAGGTCCAAAAAAAGAAAAATCTTCCTCAACTGACAAATATCAAGTTTGAACAGCTGTCAGAAGGTCTCTGTGCCCAAATTCTTCACAAAGGCCCTTATTCAGAAGAAGGCCCGACAATTAAAAAACTGCATCAATTTATAAATGAAAATGGGTATCAGTTTAATGGCCACCACCATGAAGTTTATTTATCTGACCCCAGTCGATCTGCTCCTGAAAAACTTAAAACTATTATTCGGCAGCCAGTTAAAAAATAGTGATTTATAGATAAAAATAAGGAATAAACAGCATAAAAATATTTTAAAAAAACTAAATCTATAGACCGTTTAATTTAGCATTAAATTTCTCTAAAATGTTTTTTGAGCTAGTCTCATAATTTTCAATAAAACGGCTTGTTTATTTTTATAGTAATCATTAAGGTAATATCGAGATTTAACTGAACTATAAGAGCTTTTTTTTGTATAGCTCTCTTCATTAAAATTCCTTTTTATTTCAAAAACTGCAAGTACGTTAAATAAAGTGAATAAAGTAATAAATACAGCTAAATATTTTTCGTTAGCAACTTTAACTGAAGATACTATAATCAATAATATAAAAAAGGACTCCATTCCAACAACTCTTAATTGAGGGCATATAGCTGTAGGGAGAGCAAACAATAAAGCAAGTACTATGATATCCCGTATGTTTTTTAATGAAGTGAGTTTTAAAGCTTTAAAAGCGAAAATCAAAGATATTGCATAGATAGCAAAGTGATACTTGTTAATATAAAATGGCATCGGAATAAATTGAGTTATTGATGATTCAATTATATGAAACAAATATTTTGAAGCTTTAAAAAATATATTTATATTTTGTGAATACGCAGGATCTACATGATTAAGAAACCCAAACAATGCCAAAAAGAAAACACAAAAGAACAACAGCGAATTTGTTACTATTAAATGTATTTTTTTTTCTTTTATTCCTCTATAAATAAAAAAAATGGGAAAAAACATTGATGTCACTTTCCCTAAAAATGAAAGCAACGCAAAAAAACCTGCTCTAAAAATATTTCCTTTTAAAAAGGTATTCAGTGATAAAAGTACAAATATATACATTATTAAGTCATTTCTCTGGCTTATCCAAACCACAGGAAATACCGTCCAGGGGAGTATTATCCAGAATAAAATTACTATGACAGATCTTAATTTGCTTGTGTAATTCAGTGCAAATTTATACGCAAGTACCACAGCAAAACAATAAAGAAGTAAATTGATTAAATGATCAAAAATAGACGATTGAAAAAAATAGTTTGTTAAATAATACGAAAAATACCATAATGGCCTGAATTGTTCTCCATGATATAGTTTACTTAGTATTTCCGGGATATTTGTAGTTATCAATCCGAAGTCATCTGTAATATATCCATAGAATAGCGAGTCCCCGTAAAGTATGGATATTACAGTTATAAATAAAATCACTATCCAGGTGTCTTTCAAGTTTTGGAAGTTTTTAGTTATTTTTTTAGCTGCCTTGAACATTTTAATATCATATTAACATATAATGTTTTTTTCTTGTAGAATTTGACTTTTCATCTTAACGAGACCGATTCTCTTAAATTATTGCTATTCCGATCAGCAAGAATAAAATTTGCCGAAGATTTAAAATGGAAATACTAACTGTAGCTGGTACAAATTGAACTGTCCGTTTAAATGCCTGATTGCAGTGTGCTGACGTACATAAACGAAGTCATTTGAAAACTTTAAGTGTCGGACATTTTACTTTGGAACAGCTGTATGCATTATTTCATTGAAAAAAAATATCGCAGGACTTTACGGTGGGAGTTAAGTGCTAATTTCTGATACTCTAATCTAAGATTATATAAGGGGTGTTTATTTATGAAATTAAAAGAAGTATTTAAAAATTCTATTTTTTGTTTTCTATTTGTAGTATCGGTATTAAGTTTAACAGGATGCGGCAAAGCATCTTCCACTACATCACCAGAATCAAATGTACTCGGCTCAAATGTGTCATTAGAGCAAAAAGAAGCTGTTTTGCAAGCTATAGCAAATGCATTTAATGAAGGTAATAACGTTAATAAAACTAAAGAACATGAAAATGTCACTCTTGAAAATAAAGCTGCTTCTATTACAAATGCATCATCTCGTCAATCACTATTTATTCAATCTCAATCAGAAGAAAAAGATCCAAGTTTATGGAGAGGAAAAGCTACTGATTTAGGTTTTGAACAAAAAGAAAGTTTTAATCTGGGGATGAAAGAATATCAAAAAACCAGATTTACAGGGAAAAATGATTTTTCAGGAGAAACAGGCATTTTTACCAGCTGGGAATATGAGATAGACACTGGAAAGAAAGGACACTATATAAAAGATAGATATATCAAAAGTGAATTGGAACTATATACAAAGGAAGCTCATATGTTAATTCATACAGTAGCTGATGAAACAGTAGTCGAAGACTTGATGTGTATAAATACAATACCTGTCTATAATTCAACGATGTTATATAAGTCAGGATTGGAATTTATTATTACTGATGGCTATTCGACCAGCACGGTTTATAACACAATTAAGGAACATCATATTTATCTTATAACCTCACTTAGCATGCCTTTTATTCTTAAGTATGATGCTGATAATGATGGAGTTAAAGAAAATTATAATGGCACTCTGTCTGCTACAGATCTTGATTCCAGGAGTACTACAGATTATACTTCATCAACTGTTGCTGATGAAAATGGTGTGATATATGGACAGGTCCAAATTTATAATGATGGTAGTGCCAAAGTAATTCCTTCTGAATAAAAATATTTAACAACTGTCCGGTTTTTATTTTTCAGATTATGAATATGTGAAGCCGGACAGTTATATTTTAGATTCTTATATCTCCTCAAACCAGATATGCAATGTTAAAATATACTTGATTTTGAGGTTAAATATTTGATTTAATCTGAGTCAGTTTGAACATTATTTTTTTAAAGACAGGCATACATTTTTGAAAGTTATAAAATATGTTTTTATATGGGATAATTGTTATTCCTGTAACAATACTAAACCAGTGTAGTACGGGATCAAAAAATTTAGATTTTCAGATAACTGCTGCGATCTTTAAGATATATTTCAGCAGTATGAAACAGGCCCTTGTACAGGCTTAACCTGTTTATGATATAAATTAAAGTTCAGGTGAAAAATAAGTATGATTGCAATACGTAATATGTCGTTATCATTTGGCGATCAGGTCATTTTTGATAATATTAGTTTTAATATTAACCCTGGTGAAAAGACAGGTCTTGTTGGTAGAAACGGTGCCGGTAAAACAACTCTTTTTTCTATCTTGACCAGGGAAATGGATCCTGACAAAGGTGATGTTTCTTTACCAAAGAATTATATTATCGGCTATGTTAAACAACACCTTGAGTTTACCAGGGAAATGGTACTGGAAGAAGCCTGCCTTGGGCTCGGCCCTGATGAACAGTATGAAGAGTGGCGTGTAGAAAAATTACTGCTTGGACTGGGCTTTACTGAAGATGACTTCTATCGCGCACCTGAGGAACTGTCCGGTGGTTTTCAGATAAGGCTTAACCTGGTTAAAGTGCTGGCTGCAAATCCAGACATGCTGCTTTTAGATGAGCCTACAAACTATCTGGATATTGGCTCTGTACGCTGGCTGACAGATTTTTTGAAAGCATGGAAAAGTGAACTAATAATAATTTCACATGACAGACATTTTATGGATAGTATAACAAACCATACAGTCGCTATACACAGAAGCAGGATCAAAAAAATCAGGGGGTCTTCTATTGATATATATTCAAAGATAGAAGAAGAGGAAGAAATACATGAAAAAACAGACTTAATAAGGAAAAAAAAGAAAAAAAGACCAGGGTTTTTATTGATACCTTTAAGTCAAAGGCGAATCTGGCAAGGTTAGTCCAGTCCAGGATCAAAGCTCTGGAAAAATCAGAAAAGCTGGAAAAGTTAACCAGTATCAAAGACCTGGCATTTTCTTTTAATGAAGCAGATTTCCAGGCAAAGTCACCTTTGGAAGTGACGGATTTGTGTTTTAAGTATGATAAATGCCAGCATAATATTATTCATCGATTTAATTTATATGTCGATAAAAAAGATAAAATCTGTGTTATTGGTAAAAATGGGATTGGAAAGTCGACATTACTGAAATTATTAGCAGGATCATTAGAGCCTGACTCCGGAGTCATCAGGCTGCACAGAGCAACAAAAGCAGGCTATTTTGGACAGACAAATATATCGGTACTGGAACTGTCAAACACTATAGAAAAAGAACTTTTAAACTGTGATCCGTGCTCTAACCAGGAAAAGGTCAGGCGGATATGCGGCAGCATGATGTTTTCCGGTGATTTAGCTCTTAAGAAAATATCCTGCCTGTCTGGCGGTGAAAAGAGCAGGGTACTCTTGAGCAGGATCCTGTTAACCCCTGCTAATTTATTACTGCTTGATGAACCTGATCATCATCTGGACATGGAATCATGTGACGCCCTCATTGAAGCTTTGGAGATATTTAACGGAGCCTCAATTATTGTTACACACAACGAAGCGTTCCTTCATCTGCTGGCTACAAAATTGATTGTATTTGGACCGGATGGGATTTCTGTTTTTAATGGCACATACCAGGAATATCTGGACAGCAGCCTCAATCCAGGCTATTGAGGGCTTTATGATACTGTCCAGTCTATAACATTCATAGCTGGTACAAATTGAAGTGTCCGTTTAAATGCCTGAGTGCTGTGTAAGGCGTACATTAACGAAGTCATTTGAAAACTTTATGTGTCGGACATTTTATTTTGTAACAGCTATACCTTCAAAATCAGTTTACAATGTATAATATTTATAAGACTATAATAGTGCAGGAGGATAAGCTTTGAAGATAAAAATATTCTATTTTACTGGAACTGGAAATACTTTAAAACTGGCCAGAGACTTAAAAAAAGAGCTTGGTGATGTAGATTTAATAAAGGTCTCCTATAATATGGATTTTGAGCAGACAGATACTGATATTGCGGGAATCGCATACCCTGTATACTGTTTTGGGATACCTAATGTTATTTCTAATTTTATTAATAAGGTAAAACTTAATAATGATGCATATATATTCGGGCTGGCATCATACGGAGGATTATTAACTGGTTCCGGCAAGTTATTAAAGAAAGAACTTAAAAAGCGCGGATACAGATTAAATGCCGGATTCGCTATTAAAATGCCTGGCAATGCCACCATTTATTATAATATTCCGGCTCTTGAAAAACGAGAAAAAATGTTTGCTTTTGAAGCAGAACGTATTAAACAGATCGCCGCAGCTGTAAGAGACAGAAAAGAATATAAAGTTGAGACTAACCTTGGCTTGTTTGGGCAGCTTATATCTGCTGCTTCTAATAAAATGATGAGTAAAATTAATGAAACTGCAAAATCTTTTTTTGTTGATGAAAAATGTAACGGATGCGGGAACTGTGTAAATATTTGTCCTGTCCAGAATATAAAGCTTAAGGATAATAAACCAGTGTGGTTCAACAAATGCGAAGGTTGTCTTGCCTGTTTTCACTGGTGCCCACAAGCTTCGATACAGAGCAGCGCAAAAACCAGAGATCGGGACCGGTATCATCATCCGGATATTTCTTATAAGGCGATGTTATAAAAACCCAGCAAACAGAAATTATTTTTTGCTTTTCAAAAAAATAACAGTGTAGATCAATCCTCAAATATACTACTTCCAGCGGGCTATGCCTGCCTTCACTGCTTTTTCTACCCAGCCTGCGATTTGATCTGAATCTTCAAGGATTTCTACAGGAACCAGCCAGTAAGACATTGTAGTTGATTTGTGTTTTCCTTTTTGATAAACAAATGGCCTGCTGCCCATCTTCTTATAATCATCTATATTTATAGGCCCAACCTTAAAATACAGCTGACTATCAGCAATTATTGCAAAAATAATACCATCCTTATATATACCATAGCCACCAAACATTGACCTTGATGTTATGTTATCAATATCACATAAAACATCATTTACTATAAAGTCCAGATATTGTTTTTGAGCTGTATCCATTTTTCTATGAAGCAGTTGTGTCATCCTGGATTATCATATGTTTATTACCTTGCGGATCTAAAAAACCTGCAATCCAGCCTACAGACTTTATCGGCATTTTTTCCTGTACTATTGTACCGCCATTAATTTTGATTTTTTCTATATATAAATCAATGTCTGGCACATTGATGGTATTGGTAACCTTGTCATCCAGCCCCTTTTTTCGGACCATCCCTCCATTAATCCCAGCCTCATCCTCTCCTGTATAAATAAGCCAGTAGTCAACGCCAGGTTCATTCCATTTCTTAAACTGCCAGTTAAAAACATCTTCATAAAAACACTTTAACTTTTCAGGATCGTCTGCCGGTAAATCAAAATGAACTACTCCAGGCATATCATTTCCCCTCTAAGATTATCACAACATAGTTTTTGCCCTGTTTTTTCGTACATTAATTTAATTTTAACACTCAAAGGTTTGGGATACTATAGTTTCATATAATGTTCTGAACAATACTAAAGTTTATTTACTTATCTATCATCTATTTATTTTTTCTTAAATATAATACTGGCCTGATAGTTATTAATATATATATGACAGGAAAAATAAAGACTATGAATAAGTCTCTTATTGCACCATGTGACATGAATTGTGGTCTGTGCAATCTAATACTAAAGCATAAAAAGTAATTCAAGATTAATATTATAGCCTAAACCAGTTAAAGAGTTGGTTAAACGAACGTGATCTCCGGCAATAGTTCCGCCTGTAAGATTGTTGTAGTTAAGACCTATACTCGGTTGAAATAACATGTTTTCTGTTATCATATTCGATATCCCCAGCCCGAAATCAAATAGTAGTCCATTAAAACCGGAGTCAATCTCTTTATTATGATACCATACCATGGCAATACCCAAATCAACAAAATACTGATTTTGATAAAAATATTTTCTGAATCCGCCACCTATCCCCATAGAAGATACATTGTTAAACACTGCCATTTTTTCATTATTTTGCAGGTACATATAATAGTTACCTTCCATTGTTTTCTCATTCAAGCTGGAAAAAACTTTAAAAAACCATGCACCGTCACTTTCTTTATCCACATACCAGTTAAGGGAATATACCGGCATCTGTGAGATATGAATAGAAGATACCAGGTCTTTAATTTCCATTTTTAAGGACAGTCCATTTTTAATTTTAAACTGTTTTTTTGTTTTTACTGCGGACTTATCATAATATTTATGTTCATCCAAAGATATATATTTAATATCTTCTTTTTTAATATCTTCTTTTTTAACACCATCTTTTGCATAAACATTAGAAAAAAATAGAGTTATCATTATTAAAGCTGCTAAATTATTTTTCATAGTCATTTCACTTCCTCAATTTATTTTTTATTTAAAAAAACCAAACCAGGCTTCATTAAAAGCTCTGGCCAGACTATCTACTGCTGCCTCCATCAACTCACTGTACTTCGGAGGCTTGTTCCAGTCCTTAACTTCTTTATTCTCCACAGAGGTATGATACTCACCTGCAATACTATTATCAGAAGTATCGATCAGAAAAATATCTATCTTAGAAATACCATAAGGGGCGCTGGTTGCGATAAATCCATAATAGTCCTGCTGGATACCGAATCTGGTAACATCTAAATATAAAACATAATTAATTCCTTTATCTTTTTTAAATGATCTAAAATCCCATTTATAATATTGACTGCCCTTTTCAGGGCTCTCTCTAAAATTGCTTTTGTTAAGAGGTAATTTAACTAAATTAGCATTAAAGCCGTTTTTGGAAAAAGTATCAGCATATTTTTTCAAGTATCCCTTATCAACTAAGGGCGCTAAATTAACAGACTTTATTTCTTCTAAAAAGTCATTGCCTACAATATTGTTAATAGCCTGGTCCAGTAGACCTTGTGCACCTTCTCTATGAAATTCACCTGTTTCGGAGTTACTGGCCCAAACTAAAGCGATACTCCCTTTTTCATTAAAAAACTCTTCTGAAGGGAAAGTATTCGGTCGGCCAGAACAGGCAGTTAAGATGGCTGTACTTAATAATAAAAGTAATAAATAAAACAAAATAAAGCTTTTTCTACTTTTATTAATATTGCTAAATGATAACATATATGATGCTCCTGATATTATTTGATAAATTTAAATAACCCTCTACAAAAACTCCACTTTTATAAGTTAATATAGCTGTTCCAAAATAAAATGTCCGACACAGAAGTTTTCAAATGGTTTCGTTTATGTACGCCTGTACACATGCGCTCAGCCATTTAAACGGACAGTTCATTTTGATTCTGCTATAAGTCATAAAGTTCTTATTTAAAAGAGGGCTATACCCAAGTTCGCCAAAACCCACTAAAAAAGCAGTATAAAATCCACTAAATCTAGATAACCCTTCAAATTTTCAGGCGTAAAGGAGTTGCGATTT
>JAAEMD010000529.1 GCA_024225875.1 bacterium | reverse complement strand
TTACTAACTTTTTTAAGAAAAAAGAAGTTGCTTACGCTGCCTAGTTATTATCTACTACTTTAGGTACGGAGTAATAGTAAGCTTTCTTTATAGTAGATAATTATTATTTTTTTGCCCTGTTTCAGCCTCATTTTCCATCAACACTATTGTGGGCCAGTTTAAAAAGATAATGCCAGATATATTTCATATTGAGGTCTGCAAAAAAAAATATATCCTGAAAACTATCTTGAAAAAGCTTTTATTTTACACCTGAATAATGAACTGAAGTTCTCCAATACTTAAAACATTACTCAAATACTGCTTCCAGGTTTTCTGGATGTGCTGCACTTGAGTACCGTATCATTCCCTGTCTATCAATTACTATATGGGCAGGTACCCCGGATACATTGTACTGGCGTGTTATGCTGGAGTTTTTGTCATAAGCAACACTATAATTTAAATCATATTTCTTTATATATTTTTTAACTTTTCTCAGGGAATCGTTAACTCCGACGTTTATTGCTAAAATTTTTATTTGCTGATTTAAATTATTGTACGTTGAATTAAGGAAAGGTATCTCTTTTTTGCAGCCAGGACACCAGGTCGCCCAGAAAACTAAATAAACCGGCATATTATCTTTGTAGTCAGATAGATTGAACTCCTGACCGTCTACCTGTCTTATGTTAAATGATGGTGCTTTATGTCCTGTCTCAATAGCAAAGGCAGTATGTGAACTGATAATTAATAAAATAATTAATAGAAAGTATTTGTTTATTTTCATTGTTTTATATCCTTTATATTATAGATAACACCATTTTGATAAAAAAGTAACCTGATGAAAAAAGCATTACTAAAGCTAATAGAAATTTGATTCTGGTCATCCATACCCCTGGCTTTGGCATAATATTTACCAGGCTGACAAAAGAGCCCAGTAGTATTAATAAAGTACCAAGGCCGTAGGCAAATACAAATAGCAGTACGCCCCCTTTAACTATACTTCCGGTTACAGCTACGTAAGTCAGCAGCATTGAAAGTACAGGTGCAGTACAGGGCGCAGCTGCAAAGCCTGAAGCAGCTCCCATTAAAAATACCGAAATGAAGCTGGCTTTGTCTTTTAGCTTATAGTTAATGTTAAATCCGATTCTGGAGATATTTATCAGGCCAAACATCCATAAGCTAAAAAATAAACAAAACAGACCGATTGCCAGATATGATAACGGATGAGTAGATATCTGGCCGAAAAATATGCCGCTTACAGCTGCCATTATGCCTAATATTGAATAAACCACAGCTATACCGCCTACATAGGAAAATGCCAGCATAAACCCGTGCATTCTCGATCTGGTTTTTTGAGAGCCGATTATACTTACTGTTACAGGAACTAAAGGATAAACACAGGGGGTTGTGCTGGTAAGAACTCCTGCCAGGTAGGAAACAATAACTGCAATAATAAAGTTCCCTTGAAGTATGCTGTTAAAATTTGCATTTATCCAGTCCATTTGATTATCCTTAATGCTTATGCCCTTTGTGCTTAATAACAGGAGGGGCTCCTTCTTCTCTTTCCAATAAAGCCCTGCCAGTCAATCTGTCCTCTTTTAATGCAGCTCGAGCAATCTGCTTTTTAGAAACTCCTTTAACTGATATGGAGTCAATTTCTATATGTCGTGCATTGGGGTACAGCCATCCTGTTATACGTGCAGTCTTATTTATAACTGTATGGTGAGCACGTATGATATCATGTCCTTTTTGATTATTAACTATGCTCCATATAGAGCCGTCTTTAAGTTGTAAACCTGTATCATGCTGACTATATAAGCTGCATTGAGCATTTGCTCCGGAAAGTTTTTTTAAACTGCATCCAATACAAACAAGTTTTCCTTCAACAGTTATTTTATCCAGCCCTTTACTTTTATCCCATCCTCCGGCAAATGAAAGGCTGGATAAAATAAAAATATTTATTATCAGTAAATAAAGAAATTTTTTATACATATAAGTTCTCCTGTATTATTTATTTGTTAACGTTAACTATTATTCTCCTTTCTATTATTAAAGTTCTTTTAATATTAATTCTGTTAAATCCTTTAAAAGGTTACAAAGTTATTTAAAATAACGGCTATTTTAATTTTAAAAAATATCTGCCAGTAAAACCTGTTAGAAGACAGAAAATCAGGAAAGGTAAAAAATGCCAGATAAATAAATGCAGAGGCTCTGTATTGGTACAGGTTAAGCCAGCTCCCAGGACCCCTATCCCTGAACAGGCAGATGATACAGCAATGCTTGTTAAAAAAGGAAATATTCTGGCCCCGCTCCAGATACTTGCCAGGAGAATTAAAAATAACGGCAAACTAATTGTAGTTGTCGTTTGTACGCAATGCCAGCCCGCCTTATTCTCTAATCCATATATTCCTGTTTCTAAAATACTTATAGTCAGCCTGCTTAATATTAAACATAACCAGGAAAATATGAGTATTATAAAAATATAATTTTTGAACTTATTTTCATAAGGAATACTTGTTCTAAATGCAGTATAGGCAGATACGATACTCAATAAGAATAATAGTATGGACTCCAGTATAAAATTTAAGGAGGTCAGCTGTATTAGTATATCTTTACGGAATCCTGAAAGAAAGGAGCTGAGGCCCAGTATTATTACAGCAGAAAATATCCATATTAAGAAGCTGATATTATAATTAACTGGTTTTACAGCCCGTAAATTCGATGTCAGTTTTCTAATAAATTTTTTTTTGTTCATACTTTTAATATCCTGATCTTTGCAATAGCTCTGTGAACTATGGTTTTTATATTTGAAATACTCAGCCCTGTCAGCTTTGATGTTTCTTTTATAGAGTAGCCCTGAATCTTTACTTTTAATAGAATTTCTTTCTCTCTTTTCGAGACAGCTGCCAGATAGTGTTGAAGCTCTTGTTTTAAATCAAACAGTCTTACAGGATTATATATTAGATTATCTAACCTGTTTTCTTCAAACTTATTTTGTGCATTAATCATTTTTTTGTTTTTTTTGAAATAATCAATAAGTTTGTAGTGAATAATACCCAGTACCCAGGGCAAAAAAGGACGTGAACTATTATATGTGTGCCGGCTGTTATGGATGGTTATAATAATTTCCTGGGTAAGGTCCTCTATTATATTTTTATCATAAATTCTTTTTTCTATATATATGCTTATAAAGCAATATAGTTTTTCCAGAATTACAGTATAAACTTCTTTATTTCCAAGCTGTACCTGCTCAAATAATGTTTCCCAGTTAACCTTATGCTCTTTATTCATGAATGTATTTTAAAGTATTTCTGGCAATTAATTCCAGTGTATAATTTGTAAATAAAAACATGGAATATTTAGTTTCCTGGTGTTTTGTAATAAATTTTTCAGTTTCAGGCTGGTGGTATAATGTTGCCGGTATTCAGTATCATGCCTGGATCAAAGTGTTTTTTTATATCACTAATCAGGTTAATTCCTGTTTTGCCATACATTATTTCCAGGCAGGGAACAGTAGTCCCGTTTTCCAGCTCAATATATTTTTTGCCAACACCGTGTTCTGCTGAGATGGTACCGCCCATTTTCACTGCGAGTTTAGCCAGTTTCAGGTATGTTCTCATTGCAGTCTTATGTTCACTGTTATTTTCAGGAAGATAATTTATATGAAGATGATCATTACCAATATGCCCGAAGACCAGGAACTTAAGACCAGTATTTAATGACTCTGTTTCACAGGCCTGAAACATTAAACTGAATTTGTTATGAGGCACGGCTATGTCAGTTCCAACCTTACCGCAGCGGCTCTTTACATAGCTGTTAATTTTTTCTGGTAATATGTGCCTGAAAGATTTTATTTTATCACTTTTTGATTCAGGAATATCCCAGGTGGTAATGACACTGTATTCTTCCAGCTTTTCTACGATCTTATATAAAAGATCATCCTGGTTTCCATCTTCAATGAACTCGAACAATATGGCTGCCTGTGCTTTTTCAGGAATGCCTGCCTGTTCTGTTTTTAAGAACTCTAAAGAATTAAAATCAAAGTACTCAAGGGAAATTAATGGCATGATCTTTTTGTTAGTTACTGTAAAATCAACAAAATCAACAGCACCTTTTTTATCTTCAAAAAAAGCAACTATGGTAAAAGTATTTTTTATACGGTTAATTAGTGCTATTTCTATATCAGAAAAAACTCCCAGTATACCTTCACAGCCAATAAATAAATCCAAAGGCCTCATTTTTTGAGAGAGATATAAACCGGCTGCGTTTTTGATTTCTGGCACAGGGTAAGATTCCCGGGCAGGTATCTTTATTTCATAATTTATATTTTCGGACTGAATTTTTAAAATGCCGTTTTGTGCTGTTTGATCAGTATCTTTAATTTCAGTAACAGATCCATCAGGTAAAACGACCCGTATCCTTTTTATCCAGTTTCTGGTAGCACCATAATAATATGATCTTGCACCTGATGCATTTGTTGATACAGTACCTCCGATGGTGGCAGACATTTCTGTAGGATCAGGAGGGTATGACAGGTCAAAATTTTTCAGTATATCGTTTAGTACGGATAGTGGTAATGATGGAGGTACAACAGCTCTTTTTTCTTCTTTATTTATTAGAATACTGTAACCAGAGTCTTTAACTTGAATGAAGCCCTGCTGAAGAAAGGGCTCTTTTTTTGATACGTCAGTGATCTTTTCGGTTGAAATAATACTGCCTCCCAGAACAGGGACTCTGCTGCCGGTAATGCCTGTACCACCGCCAGAGACAGTAACCAGGCTCTGGTTTTTACTGGCAGAAGATATTATTTCTGACAGTTCACTTTCGTTTTCAGGAAAAAAAATATAATCAGCATTTCCCCTGAAAGCAGAGGACTCATCTGTCAGGTATGGTTGAATGATTGACTGGTCACTTGAGTACCGGATTTTATCTGTCAGCATAGTTTAATTTTTACTCCTTACTAATATTTCCACAGTTAAGTATAGCTGTTCCAAAGTAAAATGTCCGACACTTAAAGTTTTCCAATGACTTCGTTTATGTACGTCAGTACACTGCACTCAAACATTTAAACGGACAGTTCAATTTGTACCAGCTATATCTAACTTTAGCAGTCTTTTTTCATGTCGACCGCCTTCAAAAGGGGTATCTAACCAGATATCTGTCAATCTTTTTGCTGTAGATTCCGGTGTTACTCTACCTCCAAGACATAAAATATTTGCATTATTATGTGCTTTGGCCATTTTTGCAGTAAATTCATTGTGAACCAGAGCAGCTCTAATACCCTTGAATCTATTGGCGGCAATACTTATACCGATTCCTGTTCCACAAAACAGCAGCCCCATATCGCTTTCTTTTTTTAATATTGAATCTGCAATCATTTTACCAAAATCAGGGTAGTCTACAGAGTTGTTTTCATAAGTTCCCTTATCTTGAATTATGATGTTTTTTCTTGTCTGTTCCAGATATTTTTTAACAGCATTTTTGAGGCTCAGTCCTCCGTGGTCCGAGCCCAGTACGATCTTTAATTTTTTTTCTGTCATTTATATGTATCCTTTTTGATTAAGATATTTTTTGATGGCCAGCTGCCAGTGGTTTGGTTTAACGATTCGCAGGTCAAGAAATTTATTGATTGATAAGTTAGTGTTTTTAGGACGTTTAGCCGGTCGAGTTGATTTTTCTGTAGTAGTTTTGTTGAGTTTACAGGGGAGCTGAGCATATTCTAAAAAGTACTCGGCAAACGAGTGCCAGTTTGTAAGTCCTTCGTTTGTTAAATGATAGATTCCAAAATCAGGTTCTTCGGTTAGAAAAAGAGATAAGCAGTGCCCGACTTCTTTTGTCCAGGTAGGAGAGCCATATTGATCTGTCACTATAGAAAGTTCAGAATTATTGCGTGCCAGATTCATTATTGTACTTACAAAATTACTGCCATTTTCACCATATAACCACTGTAGCCTGAAAATATAGTATTTTGTGCATATACTCTGGATAGCCTGCTCGCCTTTAAGTTTTGAGTGCCCATAGAAATTAACAGGGTTACATTCGTCAGATTCTTTATATGATGAGTCTTTACTGCCATTAAAAACATAGTCAGTAGAGAAATGGATCAAAGGGATATTTTTTTTTCTACAGTAAAAGGCCAGGTTTTGAGGTGCATGGGAATTTACCTGAACAGCAAGGTCCTTATTGGTTTCGCATCCGTCTACATCAGTATAGGCAGCACAGTTGATTAGATAGTCTATGTCGCCAGGGCTGGACAGTGTAGAGTTTACAGCTCTGGCATCTGTTATATCGAGCTGATTTTTGCCGAAATCAAATACTTCATGACCAGCCTCTTTTAAAACAGAGGTAATATCTGAACCAAGCATTCCTTTTGAGCCAGTTATTGAAAATTTCATTGCTTACTATTCTAACATTTTTTTTCGACTGTTATAATATTTCTTATGTCAAGAATTACATTTTATAGAAAATACAGGTCACAGACCTTTAGTGAGATCGTTGGTCAGGAACATATAGTCAGAACCCTGTCTAATGCAATAATAAATAACCGCTTATCTCATGCCTATATATTTTCAGGGCCCAGGGGCACGGGTAAGACATCTACAGCTCGTATAATGGCAAAGGCTTTAAACTGTCAGAAAGGCAAATCAGATGATCCCTGTCTTAAATGTGATATATGTAAACGGATTACCAGTGGTCACAGTATTGATATAATTGAAATTGATGCAGCTTCAAATACAGGTGTTGATAATATTCGTACATTAAATGATCAGGTAAACTATAAGCCTGTAGAGTGCGACTATAAAATGTATATTATTGATGAAGCTCACATGCTTAGTACAGGTGCATTTAATGCATTGTTAAAGACACTGGAGGAGCCACCGGACAATACTGTTTTTATATTAGCTACAACAGAACCGCATAAAATTCCTGTTACAATTCATTCCCGCTGTCAGCACTTGAATTTTAGAAAAATGTCCAGCAAAGAGATTACAGATCAGCTGAAATATATTGCAAAAGAAGAAAACTTAACTATTTCAGATAATAGTTTTGATATAATAGCTAAAAACTCTTCAGGCTGTATGAGAGACGCTATTTCACTGCTGGACCAGATCTATTCTTTTAGAGGCGTTAATATAAAAGATGAAGATGTTATTTTTATTCTCGGAACAGCGAACTTTGATTCTTTATATGATTTTTTAGAAAAATTTATTAACAGAGAAGTGACTTTAACTATGGAGAAATTAAATGACTTTTTTCTGTCAGGGGTAAATATTATTCAGTTTGCATCAGATATTGTAGAAGCTTTCAGGCAGTTGCTTTTTTATAAAATGGGTCTCCAGAAACAAATAAATCTGGACGAAGCTCGAGGTAGAAGAGTTGAGGAGTTAGCAGATAAAGTTGAATTTGATGTTATCAGGGACTGGCTGGAGCTGTTTTCCAGGACTGAAATGGATATCCGTAATTTTCCAAACCCGGAACTACTGCTGCAGATTAGATTTTTATCTGTAATGAAAAATATGAATTCCAGTTTACAGACCGGGTCTGTACAAAAAACAACAGAACATAAATCGAATGCCCGGAAGGTGTCCAGGGAAAATGATAGCTCCTCTGCTTCCAGCGATACAGGTGTATCTAAGGTGAAGGAAACTGCTGTTCAGGAAAAAACTGTTCGAAATAGAGAGGATACTACTCTTCAAAATAGAGAGGATACTAAACAGGTAACAGGCCAGCTTACATCTATAAGTGATAAAGAGAAATGGGTTCTTTTCTTGAAGCGGTTGAAAGAAAAGCATACAGCTGTTTATTCTATTTTGAGGACATCATCGTTTCTAGCGGTAAAAGATACCTGTTTATTTATAAAGCTGGGCCAGGACTTTAATTTTTTCAGGGAAAAGCTGCAGGAAAAGAGCAGTAAAGAAATCATTACGGATATTTTATTTGAGATTTATCAAAAGAAACTGGAGATCTCATTAAATATGAATGCCGGACAGCTTGACCATGGTGCAGATGGAAATGCTGATGGGCAGATGCCGGAATCAACACCTGTTTTAGATCAGGAAGAAAAATCTAAAAGTAATAAAATAAATCATATAATTGAGATGTTTGAAGGCAATATTGTTTAATAATGCTGTGATAACTTATTGATTAAAAAATCAGGCAGGAGGAAGAAATGTTTAAAGGAATGAAAGATATGGGGAAGCTGTTAAAGCAGGCAAAGGATATGCAGGGTAAAATGAAGAAGGTTCAAAAAGAGCTTGCAAAACTAGTCATCACAGGAACAGCCTTAAACAATTTGATTAAAGTTGTTGTGACAGGTGATATGACATGTGTCTCTATTGAAGTGGATGATTCTTTATTGAACAAGGATCAGGCTGGCAGGCTGCAGGACGGTTTGAAGGATGCGGTCAATGAGGCTATTAAAAAATCCAAGGAAACAGCTTCATCCAGAATATCAGATATCTCAGGAGGACTGGATGTGCCTGGTCTGGGCTAGGATTTTATATGGATAACAGAAATCCGATTAAAGATCTTGTGGAACAGTTATCAAAACTGCCTGGCATTGGTCCTAAGTCAGCACAGAGACTTTCGTTCTTTTTTCTGTCCTTAAAAAAGAGTAAGGTTTTAGAATTTGCTGAAGTTCTGGTTGATACAAGAGAAAAGATTAAGTATTGCGACAGGTGCTTTAATATATCTTTTTTTAACAGGTGTTATATATGTCTGGATCAGGACAGGTTTGCTGATAAATTATGTGTTGTATCCGAGCCTAAAGATATTGTTGCTTTAGAACGTACCGGTCAGTTTAAGGGACATTATCATGTTCTGGGTGGGCTCATATCACCAATTGATGGCATTCATCCTGAGGGTTTAAGGATATGGGAACTGGAAGAAAGAATACGTAAAGATAAGGTTTCGGAAATTATTTTTGCTCTTAACCCTACAATAGAAGGAGATGCTACTCTTTTGTATCTGAATAAACTGTTAAGACACCATCATCTTAATATGTCTAAGCTGGCCCATGGTTTGCCAATGGGAGCTGATATTGACTATACGGATGAAATGACTTTGCAAAAAGCATTTATGGGAAGAACCAGTATCAGTTAGTATAAGTTAAGCAGGATGCTGTACTGTTAAGTATGAAACGTACTATTTTTGTTCTGACAACTTTTACGAATGTATCAGTTTGATTAAATTTTAAGGAAAGAATTTATGAAAAGTTTTGTAGGAGAAGTTGATGATTTAAACCTTCTGATGGATATATTACCGGAAAAGATACGCACTTTTCTGGAAAAGCATAACAGTATTAAAGATCTGAATGAAATTATCCTTGATCTGGGACGTATCCCGGAAATCCGTTTTATTGATTCAGTAGAGAAATTAACTTTATTTGGAGAGGTTAAGCAGTCTGATTTAAAGTCAGTAGTTGAAAAAACTGGAGTTTTTAATAGTGATAATAGAGCCGGGATAGAAAGAACTCTTCATAGAATTTCTGCTATTTGTAACAGGAGTGGTATAGTCATTGGCCTTACCTGTAGAGTTGGAAGAGCAGTGTATGGAACGACTGACATTATTAAAGATATTATTAAGAGCGGTAAAAATGTGCTTTTTCTGGGGGTGCCTGGTATAGGGAAAACAACGAAACTGAGGGAAACAGCCCGTTTATTGTCCGATGAGTTATTCAGAAGGGTAATAGTTGTCGATACTTCCAATGAGATAGCCGGGGATGGTGATATCTGTCATCCCGGGATCGGGTCGGCCAGGCGTATGCAGGTTCCTTCACCTGATAAGCAGCATGCAGTTATGATTGAAGCTGTAGAAAATCATATGCCGGAAGTAATAATAGTTGATGAAATAGGAACTGAAGAAGAAGCACGGGCGGCAAGGACAATAGCAGAACGTGGAGTGCAGTTAATTGCTACTGCACATGGGTATAGTATAGAAAATCTTTTGAAAAACCCGACCTTAAGCGATCTTTTAGGCGGGCTGCAAAGTGTTATACTGGGTGATGAAGAGGCTAAGTTCAGAGGTACTCAGAAAACAGTTATGGAAAGAAAAGCTCTGCCAACCTTTGATATTCTTATTGAAATCAGAGAGCGGGATGTTTTTGCAATCTATAAAAATGTGCAGCAGGCAGTTGATAACTATTTGAGAAGTGAGAATAACCATCCGGAGATAAGAAAAAGAGAAGATACTGGTAATATTACTGTTTTGAAAAGTAATGAAACAGTCAATGAGAATGATGATTTTGAGCAAAGCTATCAATATACCCATCCGGAGCAGGTTATTTCTATTTTTCCTTTTGGTATTAATCAGGATCGTATCTCTATGGCAATAGAAGTTCTGGCAGCACCTGCAGTTGTAGCTCAGAATATCAGTGAAGCAGATATTATCCTTACAATCCAGTCACATGTAAAAACAAAATCAAAAATACATAAAATACTACAGGGGCGACAGGTTTCGGTGCATGTTATAAAGCGTAACTCTACAGCTCAGATAGAAAAATTTTTAAGGGATTTTTTCAATTTATCAGCTACAGAAGATGATAAAGAACAGGAAGCTGTTCAAGAAATTAAACAGGTTTGTAAAAAGGTGCTGGATGAAGGTCGTACGATGGAAGCTGCGCCACGTAACTCGTATTTTAGACGTCTTCAGCATAGAGTTGTTGATAAATCTGGTCTGAATTCGCTTAGTACTGGCGAAGAGCCAAACCGCAGGGTAAGAGTTTATCCGAGACATTAGGGTATCAGGAGAAAAAAATGGAAAATAATAATGAGGCTGTAAATTCTAATTTTATTAAGACTATTATAGATAATGATTTGAAGGATAAAAAACATAATACTATAGTAACCAGATTTCCTCCGGAACCTAATGGTTTTTTACATATCGGGCATGCTAAGGCTATTTGTATAAATTTTGGAATTGCCAGAGAATATGGAGGGACTTGTCATTTGCGTTTTGATGATACCAACCCGGGGAAAGAAAATATAGAGTATGTAGAGTCAATTAAGGAAGATGTTCGCTGGCTGGGCTTTGACTGGCAGGAAAATATTTTTTTTGCATCGGACTATTTTGAACAAATGTATGATTGTGCTGTTCAGCTTATCAAACAGGGGAAAGCCTTTGTCTGCAGCCTGAGCCCTGAAGAAATTCGTGAATACAGGGGTACTTTAACTGATCCTGGCAGGGATAGCCCATATAAAAATCGTTCAATTGAAGAAAACCTGGACCTGTTTGAAAGAATGAAGGCTGGTGAGTTTGATGAAGGAAAATATACTTTAAGAGCTAAAATCGATATGGCATCACCAAATATTAATATGAGAGACCCTGCTATATATAGAATTATAAAAAAAGAGCATCATCGTACATCAGATAAGTGGCATATATATCCTATGTACGACTATGCTCACTGTCTGGAAGATGCACTAGAAGGTATTACTCACTCTCTCTGCAGCCTGGAATTTGAAGATCACAGGCCTCTTTATGACTGGTTTCTTGATGAGTTGAATACAGAGCATCACCCTCAACAAATTGAATTTTCCAGGCTAAATCTTACTTATACAGTTTTAAGTAAAAGGAAGTTGATTGAGCTGGTAGAAAGTAAACTTGTTTCTGGCTGGGATGATCCGCGTATGCCGACAATTTCAGGCTACAGGAGACGTGGTTTCACCCCTGAATCGATTAGGGTGTTTTGTGAGAAAATAGGTGTGTCAAGGGCAAACAGTATGGTTGATGTTAATTTGTTGAATTTCTGTCTTCGTGAAGAGCTTAATAAAAGTGCTCCTCGTGTTATGGCAGTTTTGAGACCATTAAAGATTATTATTACAAATTATCCGGAAGGGAAAGAAGAGTATCTGGAGGCAGATGTTAACCCTGAAGACCCTGGTATGGGTAAAAGGATGATCCCTTTTTCAAAAGAAATTTATATAGAAAGAAGCGACTTCATTGAAGATCCGCCAAAAAAATATTTCAGATTATCGCCTGGAAAAGAGGTCAGATTAAATCATGCCTGGTATATTACCTGTGAAAAGGTTGTCAGGAATGAAGAAACATCTGAGATCATAGAACTGCATTGTATATACGATCCGGAAACAAAAGGTGGCTGGTCCAGTGATGGACGTAAGGTCAAGGGTTCTTTGCACTGGGTTTCTGCAAAGCATGCTGTAGATGCTGAGGTTCGGTTATACAATAATCTTTTTACGACAGCAAATCCTAACGAAATAGATGGGGATGCAACTTATAATGACTACATTAACCCTGATTCCATAGAAATAATTAAGGGCTGTAAACTTGAACCGGACCTGGCGGACGCTAAAATAAATGTACGCTACCAGTTTTTAAGGCTGGGTTATTACTGGCTGGATCCCAAAGACTCTTCAAAAGAAAATCTGGTTTTTAATCGTATATTATCTCTCCGTGATAAATGGTCTTAAGCTGAGTAATCCAGGCATAATTAACTGGCCGGACTATTTTAGTTGTTATTTAACACTGTTATCCAGGAATATTTTTGCCTGCTGAATTAGTGTTTCAGCACTTTTATCATTATCTGATTCCGCATATATACGTGCAACTGGTTCGGTTCCTGAGAGTCTGAAAAGAACCCAGTCATTTGAATCGAATACCAGTTTTATACCATCGGTCTTAACTATTGCTTTTAGATTTTCTGTAAAGCTGTTATTTACAGTATTTTGAGAAATGCTGCTGAATAATTTGACAAGAGTTTCTTTTTTATCCGGCAGGAACCTGTATTCAATTTCTTTGAAAACTGTTTTGCCGTATTTTTTTAGAATATCTTCTTTTAACCGGGATATTTTTTTTCCAGTATCTTTTATTATAAAAAGCATTAAAATACAAGGTAGATAGCCACACTTTTCCAGGGTATGGAAAGATGCTGTAAAGCCGCCGGAAGACTCAACCCCAAGTGCAGTTTGATTGTTATTTTTTGCTTTTTCCAGAAAATCAGCAAAATATTTAAAGCCAACAGCTGTTTCTATGAAGTTTAACTTGTTTTGCTGGGCTGCAATCTTAATTAACCTGGAAGATGCTACAGTTGTAGCTATCCCGGTTAGAGTTGTTTTTTTTGTAATAAAATAGTCCATTATGATAACTGTAGTTTCTTCTGGAGTAAGTTGTTTTCCGTCTTCATCTAATATTACATGTCTGTCACCGTCAGGATCATTAGCAAAAGCTGCTTGAGCAGATAGTTCTTTTTGCTTTTTCCTTAAATCTTTAAGGGTGCTGTATTTTGTTGGGTTTGCTTCCACTCCTCCAAAATCTGTTAGAGGTTCTTTATTAAGGATATGATATTTTATATTTAACATATTCATAAGATTATCCCAGACTGATGATACTGTTCCATGTTTTGCATCAATTGCTACTGAGAGGTTTGAAAAGTCGCTGTTATTAAATGAACAATATTTCTGACATTGTTCTATGATACTTTTTGCAAACTCATTATCAGCATTTACTTTTTTCAATGTTCCTTTCATTTTTGCAGCAGGTTTATTATTTTGATTAAAGTAGTTGTTTGCTGATATTTCTATTTCTTTAGTTACTTCTGATGGTGCAGGAGCCCCGTTAGCCGGGTTAAACTTCATTCCGTTATATACTGGAGGGTTATGTGAAGCTGTTAATATGATTCCGCCATCCAGCCCCTTTTCTTTTATATACCATGATATTAAGGGGGTCGGCACATAAAAATCAAAAAAATGCACATTGATTCCTCTGGATAAAAGTATATCGCAGGTTTCTTTTGTGAAGCTGTTCTCTTCCAGCCTGGGAGAATTCCCTGGTCGTGGGTCGTAACCTATGGCAATAGATGGATCAGGATTTATATTTAGTACATAATCAGAAATTGCTAATGTTATTGCTTCAACATGTTTAATTGTAAAATCACTGCCGGTTATACCTCTGTGTCCGGATGTTCCAAATGATATAGTCATAATAATCATTTCCTGTCTTAGTATTTGGTGCCGAGAACAGTACCTGAACCTGCACGAGGTTGCCCTCACTAACCATTCAGGCTGGCCACTAAACCCGGCTTAACTCTTCTCCTGCCTTAATATCTCAGTTATTACTTTAAAAATTTTAGAACCAGACTAAATTAATATGGTTTTAAAAGAGTTATATAGCTGATCCAAAGTAAAATGTCCGACACTAAAGTTTTCAAATGACTTCGTTAATGTACGC
>JAAEMD010000528.1 GCA_024225875.1 bacterium | reverse complement strand
CAAAAAACTATATTTCCAAATATTCCAATATTTCCAACTGAAAGAACTACATTTATAACTTTTCCATTTCCGCCAATGCTGAATAAAGACAAACAGACATATAACCTTAAAGAAAACAGTAAAAAAGATACTATTCTGTGGATTTCTGAACCAGTATGGGAGCTTTTGTCAATAATCCAAAAATCCCTGGAAGAATATTTTGACAGAAAAAAACAGGAAATACAACATCCTGAAATAAAAGAATTTATTAACCTGGCAAATTTTCTGGAAAAAAATATCTTATTCGGAGATATAAGCTTTGAAGAATATAGTGCCAGCGGATCTTTTGAACTGATCTATAAACCAGCAGAAAACACAAGCCTGGAACTTAACATATCTTCATCCATGGTTAAAGAATTGGCCCCTCTTGTACTTTATTTAAAATATCTTGCACAGCCCGGGGACCTGCTTGTGATTGATGAACCGGAGATGAACCTGCATCCTGCGGCCCAGGTTGAAATGACAGAGTTTCTGTGTATGCTTGTAAATGCCGGGCTGAACGTTTTAATAACAACTCACAGTCCGTATATAGTTGACCATCTCAGTAATTTGATATTTGCCAAAGAATGCGGCAGACAAGAAGATATAAAAAAACATTTTTATTTGGAACAGGAAAAATCTTTTATCCCAAAACACAGTATTTCTGTATATTTATT
>JAAEMD010000527.1 GCA_024225875.1 bacterium | reverse complement strand
CTCTCCTCTGACAATCGATTTTCCCTCTTGAAATTCGTATTATCAGAAGTCTATTACAGGTGGGTCAATTTTGGGTTATAATTTCTTGCTTTAATGGGTCAATTTTAGGTTATCAAAACTATACATTATATCATATTTAGTAGGCGTAGGAGGAATACGGTGTTGCGGAACTCCAACAGGAGGACATTCATTTATTGCAATAGCCAGAAAACTTGATAATATTGACGCAAATTCTGAAAATTATTATAGGATAATTGCAGCATATGGGCTTGGGATAAGAAGAGACAAATCATGTAAAGTTGTTGCAGAAAGGGTTGAGGATAGGTGTTACATAAATGGTGCGACCCTCCCCGGACGTCACTATATTATCTCCAGAGCTTCGGTACAATATCTTTTGAGATATCTGCACTACCATTATATGAAATCCCATGACAAAAGTATAATTCCCTACTCAAAATTTAGCTATCATACTCAAAATTGTCACACTTTTGCACTTTTTTGTCTATCCCTTTGCGGAATATATGATGAAAAATTGTCAGGTCATTATCTTCCAGTCAGAAAAAAAACCCCCCGTGTGGAACTGGATTTTGTCTATGTTGGAAACGGAAATCGTTCCGATATAGAAACACTGCCTGATTTAAGCGAGTATTATGCTGAAGTATATAATACAAATAAAATTTCTTCCTTGATAGCAGATTATGGTGATTCATTACAAAAGAAAATGATACATCAAAAAGTATTAAATGAATCTTTGCTAAGAGATCCAATTTTAAAAGACCGACTTACAAACCACTTTAATGACACGTCACAACCCAGGGATGAAATGTCACGAAAATTCTTAAACTCAGAAACAAAAACTGCTTATTGGGATATGTATTCATTTAATATTGAAAAAACAACATCATATGTGTTTCCTGATTCCTATTTTAATATTTCCAAACATAGTAAAAGTGTCTTACAAACCGCTAGGTATATATTAAAGGATTACGTAGACAAATCATGGATACATTGGGGAAGACATAACCAACCACTAGCAAGAAAAATAGTATCTGAAATTGAAAGCAGACGGATAAAAAATATTGAAGAGATCAACGATTATATTATGGGTTATTTTCTGAAAAAAAATGATTTTTTCAGAACAAACAATGGAGGAAGTTTTAACAAAAGGCTGGCATTTATAAATATGCTGAACCAGCAACAAATGCATCCTGAACAATTTAAAATCACCAGATCTCTTAAGCCAAATAGATATTTAACAAATGAAACACTCCCCCATAAACATTCCAGCCAATATGGCCCCAACAGGTTTTTGAAGAGATAAATATCCACCTTCTTAGAAGGTGGTTTTGCCTTTTACCCCCTATAAGGGGGCTATGCTTGCCTCCTGAGAAGACAAGCAGGTCATCCCCTATTTCATACAAACTTCTTATTGTTCTTGTTGCTTTTCAAGCACTTCCT
>JAAEMD010000526.1 GCA_024225875.1 bacterium | reverse complement strand
TTATTCCCATTTATAGCAGGACTCGTGGAAATGAGCGCGATGTTTGGAGCAAGTTTGTCTGCTTATACACTAGCTAAACCAGTTAAAATGTTCGGGTGGAGATATACAATGCTTGGTTGTGCCTTTGTTGGTATTCTGATTTTTGTATATTCAGCCATATTTATAAAAAAAGATAGAATTTTTAAAAGCACAAAAGATACCCCCCCAAGCATATTAAAGAACCTATTTTTTCTTATAAAAAATAAAAATATGTGGCTATGTGGTATATTTGCAGGAATCTGTTTTTCTCCTATTTTATCTATTGCAACTTTATGGGGTATTCCATTTTTTGTTGAAAAATATCACTCTACATTAAACGTAGCATCCTCTTTCACTGCAACTATTTTCATAGGAGTTGCAATAGGCAATCCACTCATAGGATATTTTGCTACAAAATTCAATATATATAAACCCACGATGCTGGCAGGAATTGTAATTAACATAGTTTTAATTTCACTCTTACTATACTTGCCAAACTTTAGTAATTTTTCAGTAACTATTATCTCTCTTTTTATTGGAATATCTAGCTCTATTTACGTTATTCCATTTATTATAGTGAAAGAACAATTTCCTATTGAAATATGCAGTACAGCAATGGCGTTAACAAATGTTTTATGTGGTTTTTTAGGAACCATAATTTTTCAGCCTCTTTTGGGGAAAGTGATCACTATTTGTAGAGCTATGAATATAGCAGAAGTAAATAGCTATGAATGCGCTTTGTCGCTTATTCCGCTTGCACTTATTCTGGGTTTAATACTAATATTTTTTATAAAATCCAGTATTCAGGAACGCGAGAGAGCGTAATAAAATATATTGCTCCCATCTAAGACAGTGTTAAATTAAGGTAGTCTGAAAACAGGAGATCTTGATGAGTCGCAGAAAATGGACTGGTGAAGAAAAGTTTCAAATCGTCATGGCCGTCCTGAAAGGTCAGGGCGTTGCCAAATTGTGTAACGAATACGGTATCACTCAAGGTCAGTATTGCCGCTGGCGCGATGTGCTGCTGGAAGATGGTAAAAGCTGTTTGAGCGTGGCGGTGTCGACAAAGAAAAAGAACGCCTGAGCCGTCAGAACCGCAAGCTCAAGGAAACTATTGGTGACTTGACTATGGAGCTAAAAAAACGATTAGCAAAGCGGCAGTATCTGGAATCGGACGCCAACTTGAGGCTGATCCGCCACACACATGAACTCAAGGCGGAACACCCCTTCTGGGGGTATCGGCGTATTTGGGCTTACTTGCGTTACCGGCGTAAGTTTAAGATTAATGGGAAAAGAATCTATCGTTTGATGAGAGAAAATAAATTTCTCGCACCAAATAAGATGAAGCGAACGTAACTAGTTAATCCTAAACATATTGAGCCAAGCATCAGCTGGAGTATAGGATATGACTGAAATCGTAATTCCAAGTTTTGGATGGGCGTATTTACATGTAGTCATTGATTGGGGCAGCAAAAAGCTTTTCCCAAT
>JAAEMD010000525.1 GCA_024225875.1 bacterium | reverse complement strand
TTACTAATATACATCCTTTATTAAGAATACTAAATCTTATTTTGTAAGTTAAGTATCAGAATAGCTAGTGTGTCACTACAGCGGCCCTGGAAATTATTTCTGTGCTTAAATTATTGGTTTTCGCTGTGCTTTTTATAGGTTTTTTAAGTTTTTTGGGTTATAAATGACAAATCTGGGTTAACAGACACTATCTATTAAAAACGAACACCAGGTTTTTCCTTTAAATTCTTTTAGCAAATCATATAATCTATGCTCAGGTGGTTTTCTGACTGTCTTTTTGGTAAGTAAACTAAAGGTTCCCACTTTTGCCCCTCAGGTTCCTCATCTTCAAGCCGTTTAATAATGAGATGATTATTTTGAAATTCACCTAAAATTCTGGTCATTCTGTGAGCTCCTCGAATTAAGTGATTCACCTTATTGGTCAGTAACTTATCGCGTATCTTCTGATTCAGCTTCTAATCGTAATATTTTTTAGAAATCCCTTGATTTTTTAAAAACTAATTCATGACATCCGTGTCCATATGAAATGCTGCAATCTGTTAAATTAAATCCTCTTTCATGAACGAATCGAAATAAACTTTCAAATGATGCATATTCATATGGATAGCCCCCCAACCAATCCACCAGGTTGAAAAAAAAACTCATTCCTTTTCTTTGCCTAGTCACACTTTTCCATTCTTTAATTGGATTTTTCATATGTTTTATAGAACTTAATAGCACATGAATTGCTTTTAGTGTGAAAGCCTTATATATCATATATTTCTTTATATATGTTGATGAATAATTAAATCTTTTTTTTACTTTTAGCCAATATTCTGATGATTTTTTTCCTTTAGCATGGTTATAGATTGCAATAAAGAGCTCTCCATTGCTGGCAACTAATTTTGAAGCATTGTCGATTGCTTTCCACATGTTGCCAGTATGATGAAGGACCCCCCAGGCGTATACAAAATCAAATTGCCCTAAAGATTTAACATATGAATCATCTAGAATATCGCCTTGTTCTATTTTCCAATTTTCACTAGAACCATAGAGCTTTTTGCATTTTTTACAACAGTCAACAGAATCTTTATCATAATCAAAAGAAAGAACTTCTAAACAGTTTGATTTAATCGCAGCTAATGAAAAAATACCAGATCCGCAACCAATATCAATAAAACTTTTATTTTTTAATTTTTCTTTACTCCAATACTTATTCAATGATTTTGCTGCTTCTTCTGGGACTGATTTATTTTGTAGGTAGTAATTTAAAAAATACTTTTTCCAATTTTGTCCAAATTCAAATCTTTTAGTCACAACGGGACACGCTCCTTAACATTTGTCTTTTTCATTTTCATGATTTTAACAGGGAATAATTATAAAGTAATTTTTTGATTTGTTACATAGAGGCCTGGTTCAATGCCATGGTGAGCACATCTAATTGGTAGCTACCGACATTAAAGGCTAAAGCTCTTTTACAAGACAATTTAACAATCCTTTTAAACTACCTTGCCCTGGGGAATTTATATTGACATTAACAGTAGACGATGTTAGAACTTTTTACGCTCAAAATATACCAGGGTTTAAAATTCCTGTTCTAGTTTAAACGATTTGGATAGCAAAGCTGTTTTACCTGTTGAGATATTGGAAATGAATATTTTATTCATATCGTCCTGATCGTAAGCATACTTATATAATATTACCCCGACCTGAAAATAGTTAACATTCAATCAAACAGTTAAGGCAATATATTTAAGCTCTGCTTTTTTAAAATAATTAGAAACCTTTTTTGGGGATTTTTGAATAGAGTTCATAAAAGAACGGAGCGATTTTTTAAGGTCATCAACAGATTTAGGGCGTTTAGATTTCAGAGCATTGG
>JAAEMD010000524.1 GCA_024225875.1 bacterium | reverse complement strand
GTTTAAATGCCTGAGTGCTGTGTACTGGCGTACATTAACGAAGTCATTTGAAAACTTTAAGTGTCGGACATTTTACTTTGGAACAGCTATATTAAAAAGTGTATTGATGGTTGTGTCAGGTACAGTATTGTGATTTTTATGATTTCTTAAAGAACATCAGATAATAAAGAATTAAGTCTTTATTGAGCCTGGAAAAACAATCTGCTGTTTTTGATCGTTATGGAATTAATCAGTTTTAAACTGCTGTTTTGTCCGGGCTCTGTTTTTTTTCTTTTGAGACAGCTTGTTTAACTGGTAAACGAAAGCAAGAACTTCTGCTATTAAAGTGTATAGTTCAGGAGGTATGTCACTTTCAATATCAAGTTTGCCAAGTAAATCTGTTAAAGCAGAATCTTCAAAGAAGGGTATTTTATGCTCTTCTGCTATTTTTAATATTTTTTCAGCGACCATACCTTTTCCGACAGCTACAATTTTAGGGGCACGGTCTTTTTTTGCATCATATTTTATAGCTATTGCTTTTAGTTTTTCTTTTTTTGGCGTATCCAGCGCATGCAGGCTTGTTTTTAACTGCCTGGCTTTTTTTTGTGTAGACTCTTGTGATTTGTTCATTATACCTCAGTCCTGATCCGTGAAAAATCATCCAGCTTTATAGTTGGGATAAGTACTTTTTTTATATCTGTTTTCCTGGGCAGTGTTTTTACCCCCACTATTTCATAGTTATGAGCAGCCATAGCTTTTTGAAGAGCAGGTATCAATTTTGATATGTTTTTTTTCGTTTCACCTTTACCTGTTTCGAAAGTATACCATATTTTCTGGTCTTGAATTTCAATAATAACATAAACTTCGCCCATATCCAGAGTGTCGAACCTTAAGATTATTTTTGTTTTGGAAGGATCGATGTCTTTTTTTTTGCTGGCATTATTTTTTCTAATAAGAATATCTATATTAGAAGGTGTTTGTGCAAATGGATTGGGGAACTGCCAGTATGAGAACTCTTCTTTGCCGATTTTATGATTCTGATCTGTACTTTTGGATAATATCATCTGGTATACTAAGGCTTCCATCGACTTTTCGATATCTTTTTTAAGTATAAAGAGCTTATTAAGCAGTTGTCTGGCAGTTGCGTTATTTTTGAAATTGCTCAATTTCTGTGCGATACCGCTAAGAAACCCGTTTAGTGCTTTAGAGTCATAGATAAAATCAGATCTCTTAAACTGGCTGATATCTATATCTTTTCGTGTTGCTTTTTTCAGTATTTTTTTTAGATTGTCATCGTATTCAGACAAAATTGAAGGTACTAGCGACATCAATTTTGAGCTGAACAGCTCCTTACTGTTTAGAAGTTGACTCTGAAAGCTGGATAAGGATTGTTGAGTTTTTTGCAGCAGCTTAGCTAATTTCTGGTTGTCAGATAAAACAGATGAAAGAATATCTACTGATTTAGGTGAGGTGGACAGGTTTTTGCTGTGGCTGATAATAGCTGATTTTAGATCACTTGCTTTACTTTTGCCCTTCAGCATTCTGGATATGTTTTCAAAGCTGTCACTGGACGCTTCAATTCCATGCTCGAGCATGGAAAGTAAAATCTGCTGATTTTCAGAAGAAGGTTGAGATTTTATTTGTAACAGCTGATCAATGATATCACCTTTAGTCATTGGTCGAGCAGTAGGTTCCAGTGGCTGTTTAGTTATGGTTTCAGCTGGTGGTGCAGGAGATTTTACAGGATTTACAGTTTCCGGAGATTTTGTAGTCTCAACATTTCGTGCCGTATGTTGAGTTTCTTCAACAGAAAATGCCTTTTGAACCTGTTTGTTCTGTCCAGGTTTGCCGCTGTCCCAGCCTCGTGTGCCTGGAAGGCCTGATCCGACATTTAATCCCAATTTAAACTCCTCTTTTGTTATATTCAAGATTTATAAAATATAACAACTGGTTTAACTATAACTATTATATAGTAAATATCGTAATTTTTAATTAAAAACTTGCGTTTATTAAGTATTAACTTTAACTTGAAAATAAAACAACTATAGCTGTTCCAAAGTAAAATGTCCGACACTGAAGTTTTCAAATGACTTCATTTATGTACGCCTGTACACTGCACTCAGCCATTTAAACGGACAGTTCAATTTGTACCAGCTATATATTAAAATACATTTATATTTAGTGATTTGCAATGTTGATTAAAGAAATGATAAAGGTGTATATTTAACTCTATGACTATAGCTAAAGAAGCATACCCCTTTCTGGGCGTAACAGCATTACTGATATTTATTTCTTATGTAATGGGACTAAACACAGCAACTGTTATTTTTAACATAATATTTCTTTTTATATGTTTTTTTTTCAGAGACCCTGCAAGGATTACTCCGGAGGACAGTTCTGCTGTTTTTTCACCCGCGGACGGTACTATTGTAGATGTTAAACCGGTTATTTATGAAGGCAGTAAATATAATCAGGTAATAATATTCCTGTCTGTTTTTAATGTGCATATTAATCGTATTCCTTATGCTGGTAAAATTATGGAGGCAAAATATTTTTCCGGTAAATTTCATGCAGCTTTTAAACCAGGTATAGAAGACAAAAACGAAAGAATGGAAACAGTTATTGATACTGATAAGGGAAAGATGAAGGTTGTACAAATTGCTGGTTTGATTGCAAGAAGAATAGTTTGCAGGCTTAAAAGTGGACAGGATGTTGTTTCTGGTGAAAAATTCGGGCTTATCAAGTTTAGCTCCCGTACAGATATTTATATTCCGAGTTCGGCAAAAATACTTGTTAAAAAAGGTAATAAGGTTAAGGGCGGTTTAACCAGGTTAGCGTGTTTTGAGTAAATTTAAAGCATATTTCAGGGCTGCTGGACCGTATCTTTTTGCTTGATTTTATTTATCTATTCTCCTGAATCTGGTTGATTCTGGTTCCTGGCTTTATGTATCTTTATTAAATAATTTAAAGTATTCTGGAACTCTGAGATCTGACTTTCCGGTACTAGATCAGGGAATTTATTCTGGATATTTAGCGGCCAGCTATAAGCTGTTGCAGCCTCATCTATATTACCTTCTCTTAAATAAGCCAGACCGATGCCAAGTGCGAACTGCCAGATCGAATCATCTCTACAATAGAAGAGAGCTTTTTTTAGATTTTCTATTGATTCTGAGGTTTGTCCCAGGAATAAATTGGAAAGACTTTTGGCAGCATAGGCCGTAGCATCATTGCTGCATATTACTAATACCTGGTTAAAGCAGTTAACAGCATCTTCATGTATAGTGTTATGCTGGCATATCCAGCCCATAAGAAGTAAGCCGTCTATGGCCAGTTCGCCATAAAGTTTGTGTAGTTTAAGTGCATATTTAAAAGCGTCCTGGTAGTAGCCCTGTGTATAAAGTATGAAGGCGATTTGTTTTAAAATTAAATAGTTAGTTTTTTCTATTTCGTTCAGGTCTGACATAATTTCATCTATTTGTGTTTTATAACAACCCGTATACTGTAACTTTAACAGAGATTTTAATGATTTAGAGACATTTTCGGAACTGCAGTGATGAAATTTTTTCTGGAACGTGCTAAGAAGTTCCTGTTCAAGGGGGTATTTATATACGATGAGTTCCTGTGTTCTGTTTGGCGTATGGTTTGTTATACAGTAAGAAGCTTTTTGTTTTTTTATACAGTGCAGTAAATGTGGGAAGCATATGGTGTTGCAGGTTACTGAACCGTAATTTTCGTTAAGGTCTTTGATCATATTGTTTTCCAGAAGAGTATTTCCAAAATCAGTTATAAAATATACACCTCTTTTATCTATTTGATTTACTACATTTTCAGTATGGATTTTTAAATCATAGCTATAGTTGAATACTGTTTTATTTTTTATTTCCTGTGTTTTTATGAAATCAGATAAAATCGATCTTTCATTATCAGGCATACTGCTTTCTTCTACAGGTATAAAAACAGGTTTGTGTATTAATAGAGGCAGTATTTTAGGTGCCAGTATTTTTTTTGTATCTATATTGCTGCCGGTAAGAAGCTCTTTTATTTCTTGTGCATCTTTTGCTTTTGGAGGATACTCTGTTGTATCTATTATAGCAGCATCAGCGTTTATATATGTTTCGATTAGAATCTCTTTTACTGAATCTTTTGTTAATTCGATCTGCCTGCTGTTAAATGAAGATAATAAATATGAGCTGAAAACAAACACAGGTTTTTCATCTACTTTAAAGTTCGGGTTTTTTGCATCAAGAACATGGAGCTCTATTTGATGTGCATGATCATACAAAAGAGATATTTCTGATAATTTATTTATTATAGGTTCTGAGTTGTCGGTAATATGTAAAATAGTGCGTTTGTAAATTTCCGGATCTTGAATTTTTAAGTTGTCCATAAAATGTTTTGCCAGAATCCCCAGGCCGGAGGCAAGTTCGTAAATGTGGAAGTTTATATCTAATAAATGTATGCTTGTCGGATAGTTTTGATAGAGGGTATTCAGATAGAAAGATGTTAGTTTCTCAGCAAAGCTGCTGCAGCTTCTGCCGGCAAAAGGAACTTTTTCTGTAAAAAAAGTCCCCATTCCATATTGCCAGCAAAGATTGGACAGCTCTGTTTTTATAGCCTTGTATAGAGGGGCAGGCTCCTGAACAGTAACTAATTTTGACATTTTCTATTCCTTTGCATTGATTTTATATTAAATTTTGTCTTAAGATTTTTTGCTTTAAAAATATATTTTTTACTTATTTTTTAATCTGTAGCTTTTCCTGGTACATTTCAACTATATGTTGAGGAACTATAAAAGGATCTTTTTTACTTAATTCTAATGGCCATGAATATGTTTCTCGATAACTGGTTTCTTGATTAAGCTGTTTATGAGCAAGAGCAATGACCTGTACATACTGCCAGATATTGTTGTCTCTGGAGTTGGCTATAGCTTTTTTTATTAGATTTATGGCTGCAGTAAAATTGCTCAGGTACAGATTTGATATTCCGGCAGCAGCAAGTGCCATTGATGAGTTCGGACAGATTTTGACAGCTTCTTCAAAAAATGGCAGGGCATTTTTATGGTCATCATTTTTTTGATAAAGCCAGCCTGATAATAAATAGCCATCAAAAGCCAGATCCTGATACTCTTCCATCAACGAAGAAAGGTACTTGTTAAATAGCACCAGGTGCCTTTCTGTTAGTAGAAGGGTGCAGATACTTTTAAGAAAAAAATAGTCT
>JAAEMD010000523.1 GCA_024225875.1 bacterium | reverse complement strand
TAACTTAGAACTTAATAACTTAGAAGTTTCAGCCTCATTGCTCATCAACACTATTGTGGGCCAGTTTATGATACTTCTATTTTATCAAGTTTAGTGGTGGTTATGCAGAGATCTTTTTTATGAAAAAAATTTGATTATATTTTTGATTTATTATATCTTCAATATTAAATACATTATGAGGAAGGATTCTTATGAGAAAGATAAACATATTAATAATACGAGCTTCAATATTCTTATTACCTGTTATTCTTATTGGATGCGGTTCAAATGTTTTTGAGGGTCTGGCACAAAAACCTGAACAGAACTTAACTTTGCAGGATAAAATGGATACAGCTTCTACTACAGAAGAGTTCAAGGAAATAGCAGCTGATGCAACCACAGTAATACAAAACACTGAAGAAGGGTCTGATGAGTGGAAAAATGCTAACAGAATGTTAGGTAAAGCAATCCTTGGTCAACATGATGTTACGGCTATTGATGTAGTCAAAAATCTACTGGATTCTAACAAAGAAGACAGTTCCGTAACAAATGTATATGATGTAATAGAAGATACTTTAGTCAAGCAGGGAGAAAGAGTAGCTTCCACAGATCTTAAGCTTGCTGCAAACGCTTTAAATAACGGAACAGACTCTAATTCATCTACCAGCTCTCAATTAATCCGTGGTATGGCAAATGCCCTGGTCATTATAGATATGGTAACTTTAGTATATGATGTATCTGATGACGGTGTAGAGCCAAAAGACAGTAACCTGTCATCAATAAAACAGCTTGATGCCTTAATGGACCCTGATGGAAATGGTGTTACTTCCGACAGCTTTATTATTTATACAAATGCGGCAGAAGAATCTTTGAATGCATCTAATGCTTTACCGGATGATGAGCGTGAGGATATTGACAGACTCATTGAAAATGCCGATAAAGTCAATAATTTGTACACAGCCCTTAAAAAAGACGGCGAATCATTTGAATATGAAAAAAATGCATCGCCCTATACTATCACCAGCGCAGACATTGATGATGACACAAAAATTGAAGATGCAATAGACTGGATATTTTCTACAAACTAAAACTATTTTCTTATGAAAGGAAGAGTAAATTGAAAACAAAAAAAACAAAAACACTCATAACACTAATTCTGGTTATATATTTTATGTTTCAAAATATAATTCTTGCCGATCTTCCGGAACTAACATTTTCAAGTATCCGTCAACTGGGAATGGGTGGTGCAGGAGTTGCGCTATCATTTGATGAGCATGCTCTCCATAAAAATCCAGCTGGACTAATAAAAGCTGAAAGATCCTTAAGGATTGCAGGAGTGAGAGCAGGGTTAAATCAGTATATAGTTGATAATGCTTCTACATTCGAAAAAATAGCATATACAAAAGATCTCACTAAACGGCTTGATTATGTTAAAAAAATTATTGGCTCTGAATTAGGCGCTAATATAAATGTCAGTCCACTACTTTCATATACAAGTGAGGGATTTGGAATTGGGGCTTTTGGTAAAGCCGCTATTACTGGTAGTGCGAAAGACCGCACTGAACCTCGCCTGGAGCTGGAGGGAGCCGGGTATGGGGTAGTAAAGCTGGGTATTGCCCGAAATATTGAGCTGGCAGGAAAATCTTTTTCTTTTGGTATTTCCGGAGGATATGTTCATAGAGCCGAACTTTATAATGATAAAACAGGTTCCAGCACTTTTCTCCAGGACATCAGTAACTTACTTGAAAAAGAAGAGTTTAATCCAACATACTTTTCTGCTAATGGCTGGACTTGTAACCTG
Organism: bacterium; assembly: GCA_024225875.1. GTDB lineage: Bacteria > Margulisbacteria > Marinamargulisbacteria > JAAEMD01 > JAAEMD01 > JAAEMD01. Next base: position 9,789 of record JAAEMD010000523.1, on the reverse strand, counting down.
GGTGTACTTACCAGTATAGAAACTCCCATTGGCTCAGGCAATATGGGGATCGCCGTAAATAACCTGATCTCTAATATCACGGAAATCAAACCTGTAAATAATGTTACCCAAAAAAATGAAAAGCAACTGCCATTTACTACAACAATCGGTATAGGGCTGGAAACAAAGTTACCTGATTACATCCCCTTATTAAGTGACTTTGCTGGTGCTTTTACCGTAGCAGCTGACTACAGGATAATCTCTCCTGAATCAAGTTTATTTAAAAATCTTTATATGGGAATAGAAAAAAAGATACTGGATAAACGTGTCATTTTACGTGGCGGACTTAACCAGGGTTTTGTTGTTGGAGGCCTTGGTATTGATTTATCTATTTTACATTTAAACTATGCGTATTTTACAGAAGAATCAGGCTCAGAGATAGGGGTGAAACCTGTAAGCTATCATATGCTGGAGATAGGAATACGCATCTAATTTAATAAAAAGCATTTCAATAAAGACGGCCCTGCCAGCCGTCTTTTTTAAAAATCAAAATTCAAAATGAAAAATAAAAACTCTTATATTGATATAGCAACCGATTTAATCCCTGCACCAAGACTTGCACATTCAAAAAGAGTTGCCGAAAATGGAAAAGAACTGGCTATGCACTGGAAAGATAATGAAGATAATGCCTATCTTGCCGGTCTAATTCACGATATTGCCAAAAACACATCCCCGGAAATTTACAAAAAAAAAGGTATCACAAATATAAGTAAAACTCTGCTTGCTGTCTTTAAGGATTTCCCATGTCTGTGGCATTCTTTTGCTGCGCCTTTATATATTCAGCATATGCTGAATATAAAAAACAGAAGCATCTTAAAAGCTGTAAAATGGCATACTACCGGTAGAGGCAATATGTCAAAACTGGAAAAAATTATATATATTGCCGATTATATAGATCCATGCCGCAAAATATCAACAATCAGTTATGTAAAAGAGTTAGCCTGGGAAGACTTGAACTCTGCAACTTTTGCGATATCAGTTTCAACAATATATACATTACTTGCAACAAATAGAAATATCCATCCTTTTACTATACAATGCCATAATTACTATTATAAATTTATAGAGAAAAAAAGATCAAAAGAGATTTGCTCCAGGATTCTAAAGAGCTTGAATTAACCAGGTTATGTTATCAAAAGATCGTTTTATGAAAATCAATAAAAGATACAAAAAAATATTATCCTTAAAATGGGTTATTTTAATAGTTCCCTTAATATCTTTATTGCTTATACCTGTTTTTATATATTTTCTTACTCTTTCCTTATGCAGGGTTACTGTTCTTGAAACACTGCTTAGCCTGATGCCCCAAAAAACAGTAAGCGGAAAAAACATCCTGGCTTTTGGCATAGATGACACTAAAAATGTTCAACGGTCAGACACCATCATTGTCATCCATATAGACGAGAAAAAAAACAGATTAGGGGCTATTTCAATACCCAGAGATACAAAAGTAAATGTTCCAGGACATGGTTTCACTAAAATAAATCATGCCTATGCTTATGGTGGAACAAAACTGTTAAGGGAAACTGTAGAAGATTTTTTGTCAATACCAGTACATCATTATATTAAAATCAATCTTAAAGGCGTGGAGAATTCAATAGATTATCTGGGTGGACTGACTTTAGACATCCAAAAAGACCTTTACTATATAGATCAGGCGGGAGATACATATATAAATATCAAAAAAGGAACACAGCATTTATCAGGAAAAAAAGCTCTGCAGTATTTGAGATTCCGTCACGACAGTGAAGGAGATATTGGCCGGATACAACGGCAGCAAACATTCCTTAAGTCTTTATCTCATAAATTTACAAATTCCAATAAATTCATAGGTATAACATCTATTGTTCGTCAATTAAGTAAAAACATCAAAACAGATCTTTCCACCAGAGAAATGATTGGACTTGCTGTTCAATGCAGTGAAATAGTTAAGAACGGAACAATAGAAACTGATACTGTACCAGGAGTCATTATACTGGATAAAGGGATAAGTTACTGGCGACCGGATATTATTGCTCTTGATAAAACAACTGAGAAGACTTTATTTGGTTTTGACCAAAAAAACATATCTACGGAAGCAAAAGTAAAAACTATAGATAGTAATGCCAGCAATGATATTAGAAGACAGCTGACACTAAAAGAAGTTACAAGAATAACAGAGTCTACTGCTGCTAAAAATGGTTTTTTTGAAAAAATTGATCCTGGCTTTACAATTGAAGTTCTAAATGGCTGCGGAACTCCAGGGGAAGCAAGAATAGCTGCAAGAATACTAAAAAGAAAAGGTATTAAAGTAGCACGCTACGGAAACGCTGCTTCATACAATTATGAAGAAACTCTTATTGTTGACTGGAGAGGTAAAATCAAAAACTCGCTTTTTCTAGCACAGGCCTTCTCAATTGACCCTACAAAAATAATAGTCTATGATAGGCCGGACAAATCACTTGATGTCACAATAGTAATTGGAAAAGACTGGGATAAAGTAAAAAATAATATTAATAATTAAAAGAGAATCATATTGAACCCTATTGAAAAATTAATAAAACAAATTACTGATATCACAAATACAAAAAAAGCTGCAGATATACGTATATATAAATTACTGGATAATTACATAACTGATTATACTGTTATTTTGAGTGCTGATAATACTATCCACTGTAAGGCTCTGCTTGAAACTATTGTTGAAACTTCAAAAAAATTTCTCGACGACTGTTCTGACAATAATTTTTATAAAATTCCAGGTATATCCGGAAATCCGGAAAGTCAGTGGGTTATAGTCGATTTAAACTCTATTGTTATTCATATTATGTGTACTGAAATACGCGTTCACTACTCTATAGACAGGCACTTCGAAAAAAAGGGTGCTGTTTATCACATTTAGGTTTTCCTTCATACTAAAAAATTGTTATAATTTATTTGCTTAACCTTAATTTTTGATAAGTTTAATTGTTCACAGGTATAATTAGCAGGTCAGGTTAAGGCAAGATGGGGCCATAGCTCAGCCGGGAGAGCGCTTGAATGGCATTCAAGAGGTCGGCGGTTCGATCCCGCCTGGCTCCACCAGTAAACTGATGTACAAAATAAATTTTAATAAGGATGTGTTGCAAAATACGTAAGTTAAAATTGTATTTTATCAATTCCAATATAAAAAACAAGGAGAGAAAATTTCATGACAACTTCAACTACTACAAAAAAAATATATTTTTTTGGAAATAATCAAGCTGACGGAAAAGCTTCTATTGAAATGAGGAATCTGATCGGAGGAAAAGGTGCAAACCTTGCGGAAATGACGAATATGGGAATACCTGTACCAGCAGGTTTTACTATTTCAACTGAAGAGTGTACTAACTATTATAATAACGGGAAACAGATTTCTAACGAGTTACTAAACGATATAAATGACAACCTGAAAAAAGTAGAAAGCTCAATGGGACAAAAATTTGGAGACCCAGACAATCCTCTTCTTTTCTCTGTACGATCAGGCGCACGGGTTTCAATGCCTGGCATGATGGACACAGTATTAAATCTTGGGTTAAACGACGTTGTAGTAGAGGGTCTGGCAAAAAAATCAGGTAAAAGGTTTGCCTGGGACAGCTACAGACGTTTTATTCAGATGTTTTGTAATGTTGTCCTTGGTGTAGAGCACAACAGGTTTGAAAGTATTCTGGATGATATCAAAAAAGAAAAAAACATAACAAACGACACAAACCTTACCACAGACGATTTAAAAGAATTAGTCGCCAGATATAAAAGTTTTCTAAAAGACCGGAATGTAACTTTCCCTCAGGAACCAGCAAAGCAACTCGAAAAAGCTATTGAAGCAGTATTTGGTTCCTGGAATGCCGATAGAGCCATTAAATATCGTGAGCTGAATAATATCCCAGGCAGCTGGGGCACAGCAGTTAACGTTCAAGCTATGGTTTTTGGTAATATGGGATTAACCTCCGGAACAGGAGTTGCCTTTACCAGAAATCCTTCAACCGGTGAAAATGTTTTTTATGGTGAGTATTTAATGAATGCCCAGGGTGAAGATGTAGTTGCTGGAATAAGAACTCCACATCCAATACAGGACCTGGAAAAAGAAATGCCGGAAATATATAGCGAATTAGTAGAAATTTACCTGAAACTGGAAAAACATTTCCATGAAATGCAGGATCTGGAATTTACTATTCAAGATAAAAAACTATATATACTGCAAACAAGAAATGGTAAAAGGACTGCTCCCGCTGCAATAAAAATAGCTGTAGACATGGTAAATGAAGGGCTAATCTCTAAAGAAGATGCTATTTTAAAAATATCTGCTTCACAGCTTGATCAGCTTTTACACCCTATGATAGATCCAAAAGCAGAGCTTGATGTTATTGCAAAAGGCTTACCAGCGTCACCTGGTGCAGCAGTCGGAAAAGCTGTATTTACAGCTGACGATGCGGAAGAGTGGAAGAAAAAAGGCGAGAAGGTAATACTAATTCGTGAAGAAACATCCCCTGAAGATATTGGAGGAATGGCAGCTGCCGAAGGTATATTAACGGAACGTGGCGGTATGACAAGCCATGCGGCTGTAGTTGCCAGAGGTATGGGTAAATGCTGTGTTGCCGGATGTTCAGCCTTAAAAATAAACGAGCACAAAAAAACATTAACAATTGGAGATACAGTCTTTCAAGAAGGTGATGATATCACTCTTAACGGCTCAACCGGTGAGGTTATCAAAGGAAAAGCAGATTTAATTCAAGCTGAACTATCAGGTGACTTCGAAATTCTGATGGACTGGGTAGATAAAATCAGAAACATTAAAATCAGAACAAATGCAGATACTCCGCTTGATTCTGAAGTAGCCAGAAAGTTTGGGGCAGAAGGTATTGGTCTCTGCCGTACAGAGCATATGTTTTTTGAAGGTGATCGTATTCAGGCTGTAAGAGAAATGATCCTTGCAAACAGCCTTGACGGCCGTAAAAAAGCATTAGCAAAAATACTGCCAATGCAGAAAAGCGACTTTACTGGAATATTTACAGCAATGGAAGGGTTGCCTGTTACAATAAGGCTTCTGGACCCTCCTTTGCATGAGTTCCTTCCTCATGACGAGAACGCTATTAAGGATATTGCTAAAGAATTAAATGTTAGCGTTAGTGAATTAAAACAAAAAATCGAATCGCTTAAAGAGTTCAATCCTATGCTGGGTCATCGTGGCTGCAGGCTGGGCATTACTTACCCGGAAATATATGAGATGCAGGCACAGGCAATTATAGAAGCCGCCTGTGAGCTGACTAAGCAAGGCAAAAATATTCTTCCTGAAATTATGATCCCTCTGGTTGGAGAGGTCAAAGAGCTTGGATTATTAAAAGACAAAATTAATATTATTGCTCAAAATATTATAAAAGAATATGACTGTCAGCTAAACTTCGTTATCGGCACAATGATCGAAATTCCCAGAGCCGCTTTACTGGCAGATGAAATAGCTGCTCAAGCAGATTTCTTTTCTTTTGGCACCAACGACCTTACTCAAATGACATTCGGACTTTCCAGAGATGATTCAGGGTCTTTTTTACAAGAATATGTACAAAAAGAGATCCTTGATAATGATCCTTTTCAAGTCCTGGATCAAAAAGGTGTTGGAAAACTTATTAAATTAGGTGTTGAGCAGGGACGCAAAGTAAAGCCGGACCTTAAAATTGGAATCTGTGGTGAGCATGGAGGTGAGCCTTCTTCGATTGATTTTTGTATTAAGGCTGGATTTAACTACGTATCATGTTCTCCTTACCGTATACCAATAGCCCGTTTAGCTGCTGCACAAACTGCCTTAACACAAAATAATAACAATTAATATGCTTGCTCAATCTACAATTGAGCAAGTAAAAGCGTATACTGATATTGTTTTTGTCATATCAGAATATGTATCTTTAATAAAAAAGGGCAGAAACTATCTTGGTCTCTGCCCTTTTCATACTGAAAAAACACCCTCTTTTACTGTAAGCCCTGAAAAAAAAATATGGCATTGTTTTGGCTGTCATGAGTCAGGTGATCTCATTTCTTTTATTATGAAAATTGATAATCTTTCATTTGCAGAAGCCATCAGACATATTGCTGACAAAGGCGGTATTGAGATAATTGAGGAAACCAGTAATAAAACACTAAGTACCAAAGATAAAAACAGGGAGAGTATTCAGGAAATGATTTTCCTGGCCAAAGAACTGTTCAAACAGGAGCTCAAAGAGGGTTCAGCCCCTTTTAATTACCTGATACAGCGCGGATTAACCAAAGATACTATATTAAAATTTAATATTGGCTACTGCCCTCCTGATACCAATCTTGAAAGCTACCTGCTGAATAAGGGCTTTGATTATGAGTTAATAAAAAAAACAGGGTTATTTTTCAAAAATAATTCCGGAAAAACTGTATTAAGATTCCAGGGCCGCGTCATCTTTCCTGTCATTGACTATAGAGGAAAAACAGTGGGCTTTGGCGGCAGAATTATTGTTGATAATCCAAAAACAGCAAAATATATAAACTCTGAGGAAAACTTCTTATTTAATAAAAGAAAGCTGTTATATGCCCTGGAAAGCGCAAAAAGCTCAATCAGAAAAACAGGATCCATTATTTTAATGGAAGGATATATGGACACAGTAATATCACACCAGTACGGCTTTACTAATGCTGTAGCAACTATGGGAACTGCCATAACTCCACATCATGCTCAAAAAATCAAACGGTTTGCTTCAAAAGTATACCTGGCTATGGATAGTGATAGTGCTGGCCAGTCATCTATTGAAAAAAGCTTTGATGTTTTAAAGCAGTACAATCTAAAAGTACATATTATTCAATTTAAAGAAAAAGACCCTGCTGATATTTTAATTATGAAAGGCTCTGATTTTTTTAAACAATGCATAAAATCCGCAATACCATTTATTGATTTTAATCTTAACAGGTCAATAAAAGCATATCCACCTGATAATATAAATAATATCCCCAGAATACTGGATGCCGTAATACCAGTACTAAGATTAGAACCCGATATCATAATCCAGAGACACTATATTAGTAAAATATCTAAAAAAATTAATATTGACGAAGAATTAATAATGGCTAAATTGAAAAAAAATCGCTATAATATAAGAAAAGAATTTATTTTTGTACAAAAAAATAAAAAAAATAAATATCAAAAAGCCGAAGAATTCTTAATCCTGCTTATGAGCTCTCAGCTTGCATTAAGAACCAAAATATTAGAAAATATTAATACTGATGATTTTATTACACCAGTAAACGCTGGATTAGTGAAATTCATAGCAGACCAGACAGTAACCGATAATGACTTGCTTACAGAATTAACTGATGAAGAATTGAGAAAAGAGCTTAGTAGAATATTAATTGAATACACAGGCAAAGATATTGAAAAGTGCATAAAAAATGAAGAGTGGCTTGATTACATCAAAATCATAAAATCTTTAAAGCTGAAAAAAAGAATTGATGAGCTGAAGTTAAAAATTACAGAACTGGAAAAAGAAGACAGGGATCAGGAATTAAAAGAGGCAGTGGAGGAGTTAAGCATACTGCTTAGAAAGTTATAAACTATCAGGAGGGACGAATGGTAAATATAGAAACAGAACAAAAAATTGATAATTCTATAGTTTTTATTGCAAACGAAAGTATTGAAAGCGATTTAACAGTTGTGACCAGTCCAGCTAAAAGCTCTGATACTAACAGCAGCTCTAAAGCTGAATTTTCTTCTATCAACATTCCTAATATAAATAATAATGACAATATCAGAGCTGATGATGCTGTAAAAATGTATTTAAAAGAAATAGGCAAGATCCCCCTTTTAACAAAAGAAGAAGAGCAGGAAATATCAAAAAGCATGAGTGAGGGAAGTCTGGCTGCAAAAGATAAGTTAACAGTTTCTAATTTACGCCTGGTTGTCAGTATAGCAAAAAAATATACTGGCCGTGGAATTCTTTTCCTTGATCTTATACAAGAAGGGAATTTAGGTTTGATACGCGCTGTGGAAAAGTTTGATTACACTAAAGGCTATAAGTTTAGTACTTATGCAACCTGGTGGATAAGGCAGGCCATTGCCAGAGCTATTGCAGATCAGGCAAGAACCATTAGAATACCAGTTCATATGGTAGAAACTATTAATAAGTTAAGACGTATCTCCAGAAAGCTGATGCAAAAATTACAGAGAAAACCTACAGAAGCTGAACTCTCCAAAGCATCAGGAATTTCATACGATAAAATAAGAGAAATAATCAAAACATCACAAACCCCTTTATCATTAGATACACCTATAGGAGATGAATTTGGAAACCTGGTCGACTTCATTGAAGATATATCTCAAAAAGAGCCAGAAGAAAAGTGATTAAAAATTCTTTAAAAGACACATTAAACAGCGTGTTATCAGAGCTTACCGAACGGGAAGAAATGATTATTAGACTCAGATTTGGTATTGAAGACGGATCTCCAAAAACTCTGGAAGAGGTCGGTCGTCATTACAACGTAACAAGAGAAAGAATCCGTCAGATAGAAGCAAAAGCACTAGTGAAACTGCGTCATCCGGTAAGAAGCAGCAAACTGGCTGACTACTCTTAAAATTCAGGGGCTCATGGTAACTGGGGCTTTATGACGATGGGCAGCTCCAAAATGCTCTCAGGTATTAATTGAGAGTAAAACAAAGGAATTTCAGGGTTTCGGAAAATAAAAACTTACCTTACGATTTTATCTACTGAATGGTTCCCTGCCTGTTTCTATGTTAGTTAATATTTTGTTCAGTGTAGAAGACGAAATATAAAGTGTAGTTATATTGTGTTCCCGGTTAACTATTTTATGCACAGACTCTAAAACTGTATCGCTAAATATCTTTTCTGTTTCCTCCATAGACAAGCAGGTTTGAACTTGACCATCATCTTTTTTAGAGAAAAAAAGACAAAACTGCTCTTTAATTGAAAAAGGAATTATCGATGTATCTTTTAAATCTTTACACTTAACGTCGTATTTTATAACAGAAGTGCCACATATCCAGCGTTTTATACTCTTTTCAAATTTTTTATTATAGTTTTTATTAATCATTTCCAAAATCTCATTTTTTGTGACCTTATTACTCTTATCACAGGCTTTTAAACTCACTGATTCAGGCAGGCTGTCCGAATACAGGTAACTAATTAATTTAGAAGAAACACAAATAGAAGAAAAGCTTCTTTTAAGTATATTTTCACAATCATAGTATTTATTCATTCTCTCTTCATAAAAATTATTCAGCCGCCATTTAGCAATTCTCATCAAAACAAAGGCCATATCAATTAAAAAATCAACATTTATGGATGTAACTGAACTTTCGAAGTACAGTCCAACTCTGTCTTCACCGGGAAGTATGTGATCTGGAAGTTTGTGATAATGACTAATATATTTGCTGTTTTTTTCCTGCAGACCTAATTCCTGATTTATTTTCTTTAATACTCTCGTCAGAATCATATTGAAATCACTGGCCCTGTAGCCTGACACTGGTTCCAAAGGAAGAATTAATGTTAAAATCATATGCAAATTTCTATCATAAAATTCACTGCCCTTTAAAAGTTCAATTTCAAAGCAGTTATCAAATAAAGCTTCTTTATGACAATAAATTTCTGACACATTTTTCAGAAACTTGGGGATGTCCTGTTTCAGGATTTCAACAGTGTTTGAGAATTTGAATATAATATTAACTATGTCATCCGGGACTTCCAACATATCCTTTGTGCTGTTCCGTACATACCAGGCGGCTATTTC
>JAAEMD010000522.1 GCA_024225875.1 bacterium | reverse complement strand
TGTGTACTGGCCGTACATAAACGAAGTCATTTGAAAACGTCAGTGTCGGACATTTTATTTTGGATCAGCTATAGAAAGCTCTTTAAAAAATCTGCCTTTTTTATTACAATTTGGAACTGTCATTAAAATGCTGCAAAAGTCTGCTGTAATCAATTGTGAGTTATCTCTTATTGATATTTTCTATATTCAGCTGTCTGCCAGAAAGTACCTGCTAATGGATAAAATTTTTAAACCAAAAGAAATAGAAAATAAAATCTATAAAAACTGGGAAGACCAGGGTCTTTTTAAGCCTGTCGGTAAAGGCCCTGCCTTTTCTATGGTTATCCCGCCTCCGAATGTAACCGGAATCCTGCATATGGGACATGCGTTAAATATGACACTTCAGGATACTGTCGTTAGATACAAAAGGATGCAGAACTTTAACACTGTCTGGATTCCTGGCACTGATCATGCAGGTATTGCAACACAAAATGTAGTAGAAAAAAATCTACAGCAGCAGAACAAGTCCCGCTTTGACCTCGGCCGGGAAAATTTTATAGACAAAGTATGGGACTGGAAAAGTGAATATGGCAGTCGGATTACATCTCAAATTAGAAAACTGGGAGCTTCCGTAGACTGGTCTAAGGAACGTTTTACTATGGATCAGGGCTGTGCTGATGCTGTTAAAGAAAACTTCATTTCACTATATAATCAAAAGCTTATATATCGTGGCAGCTACATAATAAACTGGTGTACCAGATGCCGTACAGCACTATCTGATATCGAGGTTAATCACGAAGACACCAAAGGCAGTATATGGGAAATAAAATATCCTTACTCTGATAATGAGCAGGAAAGCATTATAATAGCAACAACCCGCCCTGAAACTATGTTCGGAGATACAGCAATAGCTGTTCACCCTGATGACCACCGCTACAAAAACCTGGATGGAAAAACTGTCAGGATCCCCTGCACCAATAAACATATACCTGTTATTTACGATGAGCATGTTGATAAGGATTTTGGGACCGGTGCTGTTAAAGTGACTCCCGCCCATGATATAAATGACTTCGAGATCGGTCTTCGTCACAACCTTGAACAAATAAAAATAATGGATGAAGCAGGAGTCATGAATAACAATGTTCCTGAAGAATTCCGAAAAATCGACCGTTATGAGTGTCGACAAAAGCTGATACAAAGTCTGCAGGAAAAAAACTATCTCCTGAATACTAAAGATCATAGTCTGGCTATTGGTCACTGCTATAGATGTAATGCAACTATTGAACCTTATTTATCTAATCAATGGTTTGTAGCTATGAAAAAATTAGCAGGCCCTGCAATAGAAGCTGTAAAATCCCATAAAATTACATTTACTCCAAAGCGCTGGGAAAAAATATACTTTGACTGGATGGAAAATATTCGTGACTGGTGCATATCAAGACAAATATGGTGGGGCCATAGAATCCCGGTATGGTACTGTAACTGTTCTGATGAGCCAGTAGTTTCAAAAGAGTCTCCTGATCAATGCCCGAAATGCCAGTCTTCCGAACTTACACAGGATAAGGATGTGCTTGATACCTGGTTTTCTTCTGCGTTATGGCCTTTTTCAACTTTAGGCTGGCCTGAACAAACAAAAGAGCTTAAAACTTATTATCCTACATCATTGCTGATCACTGCCTACGATATTTTGACATTCTGGGTATCAAGAATGATAACAATCGGTCTGGCACAAACAAAGGAAATTCCTTTTACCAGTGTTTATATACATGGGTTAATACGTGATTCTTCAGGAAAAAAAATGAGCAAATCACTGGGTAATGCTATGGACCCGTTAGAGTTAATTGATGAGTTCGGAACTGATGCTTTAAGGTTCAGCCTGGCATCTCTTTCAACTATGGGCGGGCAGGACATAAAGTTCTCTACCGAAAAAATTCAGGCCTGCAGGAACTTTGCTAACAAGATATGGAACGTGTCGCGTTATGTTTTAATGATTTTAAACGAATATGAAGGAAAGATAGACCTTGATAAGGTAATTATAGACGATTCACATTCCCATAAATGGATAACAAGTGTTTTCTATTCCAGCCTTCAAGAGATAAATAAACATTACAAAACATTCAATTATGCACTTGCAACAGAGTTACTGTGGGATTTTATATGGAACAATTTCTGTGACTGGTATATTGAAATCAGTAAAATAGATAAAGAGAATGCACTTCCTGTCCTTGTCTATCTACTGGTCAATATTATTAAGATAATGCATCCTGTAATGCCGTTTATCACAGAAGAGATCTGGCAGATTTTACTTCATTCAGAAAAGATCGATAATTTAAAGTCCGATCATTTAATAACTGCACAGTGGCCTGAAGAAAAAACAGAAGCAATAGATAAAACAATAGAAGAGGAAATGAACCTTATAATATCAATAATAAGAGAAACCAGAAACTTGAGAAAACAGGTTAATATAGCACCTTCTAAAGAAATAAATTTAATCCTGGTAGCCTCTAGTAAAAATCAGTTATCTGTTCTTAAAAGAGGCAAAGAATACATATATAAGCTGGCAAAAATAAATAAGCTCGATATTATGGACCGTATAAACGAGAAACCTAAACAATCTTCTTCTTCTGTACTGCAAAACGTTCAACTCTTTATCCCGCTTGAAGGACTGATCGATATTAAACAGGAGCAGGATCGCCTCAAAAAACAACTGACTAAACTTGAGAAAGAACTTTTTCAGCTTAATAAGAAGCTGTTAAATCAGGACTTTATTAAAAACGCACCTGACAGCGTAATAGAAAAGAATAAAAACCGTCAACACAATCTTAATGCAGATAAATCATTAATCGAACAACAAATCAGACAACTATCCTGATTTATTAATATACAGTTCCATTAATCATGCTTAATTATCAGCAAACAATAAATAAACTAGTAAAGTATAGCAGTACCCGTGGTATAAACTACAACCTGAATAATCTTTTTTTAGTTTTGAATAAAATTGGCAATCCACAACATAACCTGACTAATGTGATTCATATTGCAGGCACAAACGGCAAGGGCTCAACTCTGACATATATTGCAGCAGTTTTAAAGGAAGCCGGCTTTAAAACAGGCACCTTCACTTCTCCTCACATAACAGACTATACAGAACGATTATGTATCAATTTTAAAGCAATATCAAAAAATAGTTTCTGTTTATTATTTAACGAAGTTATGAGGCATACTACTGCAAATATCAGGCTAACCGAATTTGAAATGCTGACAATAATGTCTATACTATACTTCAAAAAGAACAACCCTGATTTTATAATCTACGAAGCCGGGCTTGGCGGACGACTGGATACAACTAATATATTCAACCCCGTTCTCAGCATAATAACAAAGGTGGACCTCGACCATCAAAATATTTTAGGCCGGAACCTGTCATCTATCGCTAAAGAAAAGGCCGGCATAATAAAGGCCGGTGTACCTGTTATAACTATTAAACAAAATGCCCGCGTACTGAAAGTCATCAGTAACACTGCCCTTCAAAAAGATGCTCCGCTAACAATCATTTCGCCACTAAAAAAAATACCTGAAACCTATAATTTAAAAGGTGATTTCCAGGCAGGAAACCTGGCCCTGGCTAAATCAGCTGTTAAGTATTTAGCAAACATTTTTCCAGCTTTAGCCAGTAAGGATCTGGTTTCTTCAGGCCTGCAAAAAGCTTATATAAAGGGACGCTACAGTAAAGTTATTAAGGGCCACCAGACAATAATAGTGGACTCTGCTCATAACCCGGCTGCTGTGAGAATGCTGATAAAATCATTAAAAAAAGACTTCCCTGACAAAAAAGTTTCTTTCCTGGTCGGTTTTTTAAGAAGGAAAAAGGTTTTTGAGATGCTGAACATTCTAATCAGGTACAGCAGCAGTATTTATTACTGCCCTTTTGAACCTGCTCTCTGTTATCCATTTTCAAAGCTTACTTACGATAAAAAACGGGCTACTGTTTATGAGTATGATCCCCGGTTATTTCCTGAGTTACCTGACGAAAAAATATTAGTAATTACAGGATCTATCTACTTTATATCTAATTTTCAGAAGCTGTTATGTATTTACCGGAAACAACTATAGCTGATAATCCGGCAATAACTTCGAACTTAGAACTTAATAACTTAGAACTAATTTATCAACACTATTGTGGGCCAGTTTAAAAAATTGTTCCTTTTTTACGCATCAATAAAATAGAAAATCAGGAAATAAAAAAGGCACTTTCTTTTTATATTGCTTGTACTCCTCGCCAAACCTGGCTTCCAATTCTCTTTCTTCAATAAATTTATGATATGTACTTCCAGCAATTAAACTTACAACAAAGCAAAACAAACCATTGAACCAGTTATAGCAAATTGTCCCAAAAGCAAAATAATACAATATTGCCCCCAGTTCTATAGGGTTTCTGGTATATTTGTATGGCCCGGAAATGATAAGTTTCTTTGTTGGTGCAATTAATGCCGGCGTACCTTTCCCAACTCTCCATTGTGTAATAACCGTCCACGTTAAGATCAACAGACCTGTTATTCCGACAATAAAAGAAAGCCATGACTCTACTTTAAACACCGGGATTTTAAAATTTACAAAGACAATATGTGCGAGTTTTGATAACAAAAACGGTAAAACCCCCAGGAAAAACAAGATACCACAACATAAAGCAAATAATTTATAAGAAATATTTTGCTTTTTACGGTGGAAAATTAATAATAAATTTATATATTTTGAAATCAGCTTCATAAAGACTCCGGTAATTGCTGCCATAATTCCATACAATCTTTACTTTTTGTTAAGGCAATAACAACAGAATTGACAGGAGCAGTATAAATGATTGGGTAATCCTGTTCGCCCAAATTAGTTCTTGCAGGGAAAGCTAATTGCTCTTGCTCAAGGCTAAACTGAGCATTAACACCTTCTTTATTTCCTCTAGCATCCAAACGAATCCAGCGTTTAATAGAATCAATATACACAGCATTTAAGCCATGCAGGCAAAACTTATTTAGCTCAATATCATCTAATATTAATTTCTGATAACACAGTCCGGTTAGAATGCCATTTGCTCTGAGTAAAGCTGCTAATAAATGTGCTTTAGCATAGCAAATTCCATGTCCTTTTTCCAAAACCTCTGATGCTTTGCAAGTTACTTCTGATAAATCTGCATCAGCAGAATGTTTGATGTTGTCTCTTACATATTCAAACGTTTTTTTAATAAAGTTTGTTTTATTTTCGGAATTATCCAAATTAGTCTTACTCAATGCTTTAATACTATGATTATTAAAATCTATTATACTGGTAGCTTTCAGATAATCGTTTATATTTTGTGATTCTAAAATCAGCTCCATCAAATTCCCTTTTTTGCAAAAAATATGTGATCAATTAATATTTGTCCATCATCCTCTAAATAGTCTTGTTTATATTTTTGTAATACTTCAAAACCATTTGCAATTAATGCTTTTTCAAGAAAAGATTCCGAATTGACCATAAATCCAGCATCATCAAATTTTGGAGGCCCAAAATTACCTTTTGCATCATTTGAAGCTCCATAACCTTCTTGCGGAATAAAGAAAAAACCGAAATCCATTTGTTGATTTTTATTTTCATCGTGAACAGCAGATATTGCATAATTTCCAGAAACTAAATTTTGAAAAGTATATTGGACTTCAAAATTATTAATATCAGATGCAACGTACTCCCAGATGTTTCTTTACAAAATAATGATCCTGAAAAAATCAGCATAAAGGTGAATAAGGCAACAAATTTAAAATAACGTAACATTGCTATAATGTCCCTCTAACTAATTCGGAATGCATTATTGTTAAACCATTATTTAATTCTTCAACAAGATGCTTTTTCCAAACGACTTTTGTTCCAACTAAATAAGCTAATAATTCTGTCACATAGCTACTAAAATTTAAAGTTAAATTAGCAGTTAGTTTAAACTGGCCCACAATAGTGTTGATGAGCAATGAGGCTGAAATTGAATGGTGTACATACTAACCAGTATCTGGTTGTTTGGAACGCACGTTTATTTATAAAAGCATCCTTAATAAGAAATATTGTACTTTGTAATACGACCTTGCAAAGTGGTTCTTGGAATCCCTAACTCTCTGGCGGTTGGAGCAATCTTAAAATTATTTCTTCCAAGAGCGTCTAATATTTTTTCTTTTTCTTCTTTTATATGCCTCTCTTTTAAAGAAGTTAACTGGTTGTTTTGATGCGATATTGATTTGTTCACTTCTAATTCATCTGTAAAACCTAAGCTATAAGTAAAAATAAGTTTTTGGATTTCCAAATCAAGCTCTCTCAAATTTCCTTTCCATTTTTTATTTAGCAGGTATTCCAAAGTTTTGTTTGTCAAAATATATTTACAAGAATACTTATTATTGTAAATTTCAATAAAGCGGTTGATAAACTGATTTAGCGCAACGGAGCTCTCTCTTATTGGTGGCAAATTGATTTCTATTTGCTTAATTCTATAATATAAATCTTCCTTAAATTTATTTTTTTCAATTTCTTTCAATAAATCTCGGTTAGTTGCCGATATTAACATAAAATCAACTGGTATTTCAGAGTTTGAGCCTACTCTACATATCTTTTTTTCTTGCAGTGCCCTTAATATTTTTACCTGCACATCTAAAGTAGCATTTGATATTTCATCTAAAAATAAAATCCCACCATCTGCTAATTCAATTTTACCTTTTTTAGAGCTATCGGCTCCTGTAAAAGAACCTTTCTCATGACCAAATAACTCTGATTCAATAAGAGTTGAGCATATTGCTCCACAATCTACAGTGATTAAAGATCTATCACCCATAAGTTTTTGATGAATACTTGTTACTAAAATGTTCTTACCAACACCCGTTTCGCCATGTATAAGAAGAGATAGCCCTCCTTTAATAGCTATTTCAGCCTGGATGTATGCACTTTTATATTCTGGTAAATCAGGAATAAAAATATTTCTATTCAGATATGCAAGTTGATCTGCCCTTGCTTCGCTAATTTTTTTGTATTCTGATGTTTTAAATATTTCTTGAATTCTATTATCTAAAATTGTCGTATCTTCAAAGAATTTGCTTTTGCGAATATAGTCCCTGGCCCCTTTTTTTATTACTTCAGCGGCAGTTTCCGGATCATCATCTTCAGTGATGATAATTATTGGTATACCAGGGAAGCTGGCTACTAAATATTCCAAAAATCCAAAACCAGTTGAATCCGGTAATGTTAAATCTAATAATATAAGGTTTATATGCCGTTGTTTTAATAAATTAATACTATCTGCTTTTGTTTCGGTTAAGAAGCAATCATAATTATGTTGAATTGCCCTCTTTATATCCCCTCTGCAAATTGCATTATCCTCAACTACCAATACTGTTTTTTTCTTCATAAATTCACTCCCAAGGCAACTGTATAGTTACTATAGTACCTTTGTATTTTTTACTATCTACGTTGATAGTGCCTTTGTGTTTTTTTACTATTTTTTGACATAAAGAAAGGCCTAAACCAGAGCTCATATATTTTCCTTGTCCTTGTTTATGCCAGGCCTTAAAAAGGTATTTTTGCTTTTCTTCCGGTATCCCAGGCCCAAAATCATTTATAGAAATCACTACTTCTTTTTCCTGTTTTTTAGCATTTATTATAATATCCTTCTTTTTGTCTAAATACCTGACTGCATTTTCAATCAAATTCACAAAAACTATTTTTAGTAGCACAGCATCACCAAACACCAATAAATTATTAGAAATTTTTAATTGAACATTTACCTGTTTGTTTTTTAACTGGGGTTTTACAGGGATTAAAGATTCCTGGAATAATAAAAGCAAATTAAGTCGCTCTTTTTTTATTTTTTCTACTTTATCAACCATTTCCAAAGTCAAATGTTTTTTACTAAACTTATGTAGCTTAGCCATTTCTATTAAAATCTCTTTAAGCCGATCTTTGTCATCATGGGATAAAAAATCTTTTATTGCCAATTCAGCAACCGTGCTTTCAAGACCTTGAGATGTGTTTTTAACTTCATGAATTATTTCACTGGCTACATCAGATGCTCTTTTCAACTGATTTATCCTGTAAAGATGTGATGATAGTACTTTTGCCAGGTTATCAAGATACTTAATTTCTTCATAAGAGTAATTCTTAAGACTCTTTTTCTCTGTTAAGCAAAGCAAACCTGATAGATCATCTTCTACATTCAGTTTTGCAATAAGGTGTATTTGCTGGTTGCGAACAGGTTCAGCTTTTTCCTCCATATCCTGGAGGACCTTTTGGCTAATAATGCTATCCTGATAACCATTAATCCATTCCAATTCAATATTATCAATCTCAAAAATTTTTTTACTGTTTTCAAATACACCAGAATAGGTAGATTCTGATTCTCTAGTTACTATACATAAATCTTTTGCATACATATTAGTTTGTATCATTTTAGCTAAATATTTTTGTGTAGCAGGCTTGTCTTCATAATATCCAATATTACTTGATATTTCCTGGACAACTGATTCTAAATGCTTTTTTTTTCTTAAAGCAATTTTATTAATGTGTGGGAAAACCAGTTTGTTTAAGATTGAAAAATAGAATGCGCAAGAAATCCCCCAAAAAATAAGTACTATAATAGAGTTATGTTTAATGCTAAAAAAACTAAATAATAGAGGAATGATAACTAAAGGAAAAATTAATATTAATAAAGAGAGCAACCAGAATAAAGTATAGTGAATAGCTGTTTTTATATCAAAAGCTTGATATTTTATAATAGAGTAAGCTAAAAAGAAAAAACCGATACTGCATAAAGATACAAAGTACACAGAAATAGTTTTGCCGGTTATAGGTAATACCCAACCAGAAATGATAGCAAGACCACCGACACAAACAGCATTACAGAGTAAAAACTTCATTTTTTTCTTATGTAGTTTGTCTTTTTTTTCAAAATATGACCTGGTGATTAAATAGAAGATCAGTAAAGTGACAAATATGGTGTAAATACCAAATGCGATGAAGTAGTTAGAAAAGAAACGAACTAACTGACCATTTTTAACAATTAATATTTTGTATTGTTTGAGTCGCAAAGCGATATTTATAAAGTAAAATGAAATGATATATATAAGAAAAATTAATGGGCGCAGGCGATAACTATTGGACGTATTTGTTAATATGACATGTGTATGAAAACCACAGGCTATGCTTAGGGAGCACATAGCTAACTCAATCATTGGTAAAGGATAAACTACTTTACTTGTATAAAAAGCTAATATTTCAATAAAGACAGTAGACAAAAAACATAAAGACAAACTTATACCCGTAATAAAGAATAAGATATTAATTTTATTTTTGTAATTTTGCATGAAAATGAAAACACTTAAAAATACCAAAAAAGAAATGAGTACCAGCTGAATACTTTTTAAGATTGAAAATAACATTGATCCGCTGATAAAATGTAGTGTCAAATGAATATTAGCTATACACCAGCTATATACAAAAAATAAAAATAAGTTAGATCTAATACAAAAATTGCAAAGTACATAAAATTTAATAATTTGTCTTCAGGGTATCCTCGATAAAAACAATAGGATGGAAATATGCTTCCAAGCATTTTAAATAAAGCTATCCAAATAGATTGCCCCAGTGTAGAACCACGAAAAATAAGCATTTGAATAAAAAGTGCAGAAATCATAAAATTCATGCCAAAAGCCGTATATTTACCTTTATCTTCATCAAATTTATTGCTTATGAAGTAAACAGAAAGAAAACACAGCGTCATTATTAATGTATGCAACAAAATAGATGCGTATGGAAATAGCATGCTTATAAACGTCAGGCTGGAGTATCGAAAGTATTGATATAATAATACTATATCTAAAGGTATTAATAAGATATTAATATAAATTTGTGGTTTTCTTTGTGGTTTTATAAAAACAAAAATACACTTCCACGCCAAAAGACAATTAATGCCAGTAAGTGGCATGGAATGAGTCTGATCTACAAATCCTTTTTTTATCATTAACAGTATAGCCAGGGACCAGAACACAGCCCCTGTAATCATAAATTTCCACAAAGATTTTTTTTCTTTTTCTGTCAATACATTTGCCATTGAAATCTCCTATATTGTTGATTTATTTTTAAATTCAATTTCTTTCAGTAAATCTCGGTTAGTTGCTGATATTAACATAAAATCAACTGGCATTTCAGAGTTTGAGCCTAAAATGTTTTTACCAACACTAGTTTCTCCGTGTATAAGAAGAGACAGGCCTCCTTTAATAGCTATTTCAGCCTGGATATATGCACTTTTGTATTCCGGCAAATCAGGAATAAAAATATATCTTGAGTTCATAAAAGAAAATCAAAAATTATATTTTGAGCCTTTTGATTACTGAAAAGATAAGTATGTTCACCATCAACCATAAATTCATTACAATTATTCATATAAGCTGGCGGTGTTTTGGCAGATTCTAATGTAACTGTTCCGTCTCCATCTGAAAATAAATCTTTTTTGTAAGAATACTTATTAAGATTTTTTTTAGTATGTATTAACTTATAATCTCCATCTTTTGCTTTCCAGAATAATCTTGTGTATGTATCAAGGCTTCCTGATCTAATATTTATCATTTTAAAATTTTCAGGCGGCTTTGTTTTTAAGTTTCTAAGAAGACACCTGGATAAGGCCTGGCCATTTTCCAAATTCTCCTTTATAAAAGGATAAAAAACGCTTTCACTTAATATTCTGCTATGATCATCATTAAAGTAGCCGATCTTATACTTTTTCCAATTATCTGCCGAATATAAGTAAATAGGATCTCCAGTATCCATGTTGATTAAAGCATTCCAGGTATGTTCCGGCAATATTTGATAAGCTAATGGAAACGTCCGCACAGCTTTTTTATTTAATAAGTGCTTATTTATTACAACTTTTTCACCTGTATGTATATCAAGCAGAGGCTTTAGCGTTCCTTTAAATGGGGTTGCCCCAAATACTGCTTTCTTTATGAAAGCAGTGCCTTCCCAGTTTTCAATTGCTTTATTAGGTTTTTGGTTTCCATATCTAAGATAATAACTTAAAATATTCCCCCCCAAACTATGTGCAATAGCTTTTATATCAGTAATACCCTCACCTAAAAGATTTTGGATAAATTGGTGAAAAAGATTGATATTATCATATATTCCATATCTCCAATCGTAACTAAAGATATATAAAGCATGATCTTTTGGTAACATAGCTTTTAATTTTTCAAGCCAGGGATAGTATACATTTTTTGAATAAATACCAGGAATAACCTTGATGCGGTCAATGACTCCATCTTCAGTTAAAGAGTTTTTATCCTGAGGTCTATTTTTATGAGGAACTAATTCCAATGTTTTTGTTCCAAAAAGAATTTCCTGGGTAGTAACCCATACCCTTTTTGAACTATTACGAAGAAAACTACCTTTATATCCAGGTATAAAAACTACCGCCTTCTTAGCCATAGATAAATAATAAAGCAGTGCCGTTTTTAAGTCAATTTGTTACTAATGTGCCCGTCATATTTCGGCACTTTATTGTGGCTTAAAAGTTAAGTAGTAATTTTTAAGCTGGCATATTAATTGCAATAAACTAAAGCGATAGTAACTTTTCAGGGTGGATATGATAATGAAAAATAAAAAGATATTTGTAATTGACGATGAAAAAAATATTTTTGAGATAATTAAAAGAGCGTACCCAAATTATAATTTCATTTATTACTCAGTTCACAAAGTAGTAGATAAATAGTATACTTAGTTTATGCAAAAAACAGATGCCAGAAAATTGACAAGAGACGGACAAGAAACATTAAGGATTAGAGTTGTTAAAG
>JAAEMD010000521.1 GCA_024225875.1 bacterium | reverse complement strand
TGGCATGGTATGGTACAATATGATATGGTTGTTTTAACATTTTAGAATGCTTGGTTAGTAGTCCTAATATCATTTCAAATCCTTTGCTATCCTATCTAAATTTTAAACATCCAGCTTTCCTATACTTTCCCAATCTTCTTTTTTATTGATTTTCCTTGCCTAAAAAACTAAGCTTGTTTTACATACCAACCAATAACTTTACGACACATCAAAGCCACTTATACTTACAAGAGCATGTATAACTATAAAATTAAAGACATAGCTGAAAAGACAGGCTTAAAGGAGCTTTTCGTTAGGCGGTGCATACGTGAAATGAAGGATTTTTTTGAGCCGCATATAGAGCGCGGAGTAAAGAATAGCCTTGTCTTAGATTCAAATGTGATGCCGATTTTTGACAAAATTAAGCAGGATAAAGACAAAGGGATATCACTATCTACTATCAGGAAAAATCTGTTAAACAGCAGTGATTTACAGTCAGAGGATATTGTAAAAGTACAGCAAAAAGATACAAAAACAGAGTATAAAACGACAAGTAGTAGTCATGAATGGTTAAGCATAAAAGACGCTGCGAAACTGTCAAAAAGGTCCGAAACCACTATTAGAAGATTAATCCCTAAGCTAAAAGTCGATTCTTCAGTGATACAGAAAGAGGATGGTGAAAAAGGCAAGTGGTTAATAAGTAAAAAGTATATTTCAGAAAACTTTGATCATAATGGATATACCATTGGTCAATCTGACGGACAATGCAGCGAATTATCCAATGAACAGTCCATTGAAAAATCCATTGGTCAATCCAACGAATTATTCAATGAACAATCCAAAAAACAGGTTATCGAACTACTTGAAAAACAAATCGAAGATCTTCAAGAGCAATTAGAAAAACAG
>JAAEMD010000520.1 GCA_024225875.1 bacterium | reverse complement strand
ATCCACTCTTCTATCGTTGGTGGAAACAAATAAGGTGTATTTCTATCGGCGGTTTTAAATCTTGTCATTTTTTACCTCGCTGATTTATTTCTTCTTCCTTATATTTTATCATCTCTGCTTAAGAACGACAGACTCCTAGTATCCTTTAATGGCTGAGTTGTCTTTATTTTTACTGTTTTACAATAAACCTGTATTATTGTTTGTTTGAATTTATCAAACCCAAAAAATCAAAGTCTTTTTTCAAGCAGCATTGTCTGTATATATTCGAATACAGTTTATAAATATTTTTTATCTCCTGATTAAAACAGGTCATTTGCATAATCATACTATTTAAGTACCTGTTGTTAATATCAAAAATCAAAGCAGGCATAATTATAGATATAAGCTCCCTGGCAGCTTCAACAGAAATTTTTTCGAAAACAGAAGGTGCCGAAATATTTTCAGATAAATAATTCTTTAAGTTATTCAGCAGCGTCTTTCCAAGTGCTGCCGATATTGTAGAAAATTCCTTGTTCACAGCTTTTTTCGGATAACCTTCCCAGGTTAAATTATCAGTCAGCAAATGATATTCCTGAAACTTCAAATATACAGGTGATGTGATACAGGTTGATTTATTAATCCACTTAATTAAGTCTGCTTTAGTCATTTTTTCAAAAGGCAAAAATACCCTTTTTTTTCTAAAGTCCAGTGCCTGTTTATATAGTTTTTTAAAATCATCAGGAATTTCCAGGCTCTGCTGCATCAGGATATCTCTGTATTTTTCTATCTCAGCAAATCTGCCAAGCGCAAATAATATGGCATCTCCGCAGCTAATAACAAACTTATAGACATTTGCTGTTATATGTTTTTTGATCATAGAAGATATTTGAATATCATTATCATAATAAACGCTTTTAAAGTTAATAATACCTGACCCTCTTCTGAGGATGGCCTCATTGAAGCTGGAGTAACTTAAATTTGTATTAACTACTTGATATTTAAGCAGGTTCTGATTTAAAGATCCCCACAAAATTTTCCCGTAACGTACTGAATATTGAAACCGGTTAACAGGGCCTTTTTTGAAATCAGAATATTTTGCAGGAGGTAAGATATCAAGTTTAAGTCCGTATTTTAAAGATATGGGCTGAAGATATTCTTTTACGAAAGAAACAGCATCTGCAGTATCTGAATTTTTATCTTTTAAGATTAGCATAATATCTATATCCTGCGGGTGACCAGAAATTATTTCCCTGGTATCCCATGGTTCATTTCTGCCTGTACCTCCAACAATAAAAACAGCCTGATAACACTGTTGTCCGATAAAAACAAAATGACCTGAGAATAAAATAGACACAAAAAAACACGTCTATGACGTGTTTTTTTGTT
>JAAEMD010000519.1 GCA_024225875.1 bacterium | reverse complement strand
TCTGCCGTTGAGTATAATAAAAATATTCAGGCAAACTAAATAAATGGTTCTTTGGTTGGTGGTGGCGTTTTTTTTAGAAAAAGTTGTATCTTAAAGCGTTAAGAACGACAGACTCCTAGTATTTTCCAATGCCCGCCTCTATCTCCTCCAACACGTCGAACTTTTCTTTCTTTTTTTAAAGAAGCAAGGTGTTTTTCAACTGCCCGAGTTGAAATTAATAATTCCTGAGCAATTTTTGATATAGTAATTTTAGGATCTTTTTTCATTAAATATATTATTTTCTCCGAACTTTTCTCCGAACCTTTCTCCGAACCTTTCTCCGAACCTTTCTCCGAACCTTTCTCCGAACCTTTCTCCGAACTCTTTTCTATTATTGAAAATGGAAATGTTACAGTAACAAATGATGTAAATTTAAATTGAATTGGTGGGCATTCTGCTTCTTTCATCAAGTTCTGCATCCTGTAAATACCTGTGCCCATTTTTTCTATATAACCCAATCGATGAAATAGAGAAGCTACTAAAGGATTTCGTAACACGCTTATCGTGCCAAAATCCGATTCCTTCAAACCACTCATAAGGCCCCCTGGACTAGAAATCTCCACACGGTCCTCATAAATCTCAACCATAACATTAGCTCCTTTTTGAAAATAATCCCTGTGAATAACTGCATTGATGACAGCTTCTCTTAATGCTTCAAATGGCAGTTGAGGAATTTCTATTCGCTTTGGAGAGCCATCAAACTCGTATCTCACTGAGATATGGCGTTTTAAAAATGTCATGGCATTATCAACATTGCTAACCAAGTCTTCATTGAAATCTTTACGATCCAACACATTTACCTTGATTTTTCCCTGATAGAGGGCACAGGTAACTGGTGTGTGAAAATAATGTCGGCTTAAATCCTTAGCAAATAACAAAATTCCAGCATTATTAACAATGGTTTTTCCAACTTGTTTTTCAGCTGTACCCAGGTTACATAAAATATCCGATTCAGGAATTGATCGACTAATTCCTGCAGTTTGCAAAAAATGATTCAGTTTATCTGATGAAAAATGTTCTTGATATTCAAATTTAGAATTTACCAACTCTTCAAATCGAATCTTACCCTCAGCCTGAAACATTTCAATAATTTGCTGCCGTTTCATCTTTTGTGTATTAGGACCTACACGTAAATAAAAGCCAGAGGAACAATGGTATGGTTTTTCACCACCTGGCCACACATGAACAATTAAAATGGAATCCAGTTCTTGAAGATCTATTCTGATTTGAGGGTCACAGTTATTAACGATATCCTGAACTTGAGATTTGAGTTTATTGGTTATAGCAATACCCTTAACAGTTCCATCATCACGCACACCGATTAGAAGTCGTCCACCAGCACCATTGGCTAACGCAACAATTTCTTCATCGATACGGGACAACTTCTCCTTAAATTCGATTAAGTAGCCTTCGCCTTCTTCTAAAATAAGCTGCAATTCTTTTTGAGTTACTTTTTTCATGTGCAGGTCTATTTTAACTCAAAACAAAAGAAATGGTTACCATTTAATGTGAAATTCACCGCTCTCCATTTACCAGTAAATTATGCTAGAATGAGACTAGTTCAAATTGATAATAAGCTGACCAGATCTGGAAATTAATTTACCAAATGGAGGCGAGATTTTTCGGAATAACCGAAGATCTCGCCTTTTTTGTTTTTAAAGGAAGAAAATGAGCATAACAACACTATTTACAGGCGGAAAAAAAGTACAAATCATAGTCCCTGCAAAAGAGTCTAATACAAACGATTCTATTCTTGAAATTGATGCTACTCCAACCATTACACACAATCGAATTTCTTCTTTAACAAAATCTCCTATAGAAGATGGCAGTGAAATTACAGATCACATTACTTTAGAGAACAAAACTGTAACCATTGAAGGCGTCATTACAAAAAATCCATTTAATTTTTTTTCATCAGCAACCTCTACCATTTTTTCAAGTACCATCCAAAATAATCAACGCTTATCAGGAATAGCTGCTTCAATTGGAGGGTTACTGAGTCGGGAACCAGATCGTGTTGAAAACTCATTAATATTTCTGAATCAAATTTGGGAAAACAGAATTCCCTTTACTATTGTTGCTGGATTGGAAACCTACGATAACGTTGTCATAAAAAACCTGACCATTACTGAAACGTCAAAAACAAAAAACTCAATTAAATTTACAGCCACATTGGA
Source organism: bacterium (assembly GCA_024225875.1). Classification (GTDB taxonomy): domain Bacteria; phylum Margulisbacteria; class Marinamargulisbacteria; order JAAEMD01; family JAAEMD01; genus JAAEMD01. Next base: position 820 of record JAAEMD010000519.1, on the reverse strand, counting down.
ACAAGTTACGTTTGCTACTACCGAATCATCTCTCATAGCTCAAAGCTCCCAAGCGATTTTTGATAAGCAAACCGGAAGAAGAGCTGCGCCTTCTGTAAATAGAGGCCAGCAGATAGCACCCGAAACTGAGACTGCCACATCAAAAAAGTCGTCATCTGTATTATTTAAAATTGGTCAATTGTCAGGAGCAATAGATAACTAATGGCTATTTTAGAAATTCCAATACAAAAAGACTTGTTGGCTTTTAAAGAGCAGATAACGCTTGAAAGTACATTATATGTATTCGATTTTTATTTTAATCAAAGACAAAACCTATGGTTTATGGATATTTTGGATGAAAATGACAATCCACAACTTTCTGGTGTTCCCATACAAACAAATGTACCCCAAACCATTCACCTAAAACATCAAAATATTCCACCAGGCATACTTCTTCCATTTGATATACAAGGCGAAAAAAAAGATGCGGATGCAGATGACTTTGGAATACGTATCAAATTATTATATGAGGAAGTAGAAAATGCCTGAATTGTTTTTAAGACAAGCCACTGCACAAATAATTTCGAATCAAGGTGAAGCAGAGTTGCTAAAGGATTTCAGAATAGCTTTCCAGATAGAAAAAACGTCTGAAAGCACACCAAATCCAGCTAAAATATCTATTTACAATCTAAGCAAGGATACCCAAACCTTATTTGAGAAGTCTGACTTAAGCATTATCTTGCAAGCAGGATATACAGGTTTAACCACCTCACTCATTAAGACTCACTGTTGTCCGATAAAAACAAAATGACCTGAGAATAAAATAGACACAAAAAAACAC
>JAAEMD010000518.1 GCA_024225875.1 bacterium | reverse complement strand
TAGGGATTTCATTTTGGGAATATCTCATAGATCGTATTGAAAACAAGAACCAAATACCGCTATTGCCAAATCTGATAAAAATGAAGATGGAAGGCCAATTTTCAATATAGTTCCTTCCCTGCACTTATTGAGAAGTTGCTAGAATCATCATATACTTGTTATAATCAGAAGGTAATACATATAAAATTAATTGATATATAAGGAGATAATCATGGCAGGACAAGGATCTGGAGGAAATGTATTAGCCGCACTTTGTAGTTTTTTTATACCTGGCTTAGGCCAGTTGCTTCAAGGACGCCTACTCATTGCAATTGTTCAATTCGTATTAGCAATTGTTTTATGGGTTGTTCTTATGGGTTGGCTTATCCACTTATGGTCCATTATTGATGCTGCTAAATTTTCTCCACCCAAGTCATAATTTAGAAAGGTAATCTAAAAAGGTAGAGCATTACTGATGTTCTGATTACATGCGCTTGAACTTAGAACTGGCTACGCGCGCGGTTTGAACTTATTAACATCTTTAATGTCTGTCACTAACTAAGCCCGGCTCGGTTAAGCACAGCGTAAACAATATTGTTATTTGAATGAAATTATGGAACAAGCAGAACGAATATATCGAGAAATTATTTCTGAAGAGGCCGCACATTGGTTCATTAGTGATAACTTCGGAAAAAAAATCTTGTTTAAACTGTCTACACCAACTATTAAGTCAATTATGTATGGATGTGAAGTTAAGTTGTTCTTCACAATAGAACATCACAAATCTGCAACTTATATGTTAGTTGGTGTGAGGATTTTTGATGATGCAGCTAACTATCTTAATATAACTGGAATACAGAGGTATCAATTTGAGCACGATTCTCTTCATGCCATTATGGAAGAAGACGAAGTTATGGTCGAGTTTTATAATGAATTAAATATCTGTGCTGCTACTGCTATAATGAAATTACAATCTAAGCAAAGGCGGAAGTTTCAAGAGTTAATAAAAAGGCAAAAATTTTATGTGGGAAATTTTACGCCGGATACAAATTCTGCATTGGATAGACTTGCTGGCAAATTGCATGAAAAAAATGAAAAAGGGATACATTTTATTGATTGTTTAATCCATGAATTTAATAATATCAACTCTTATATGTATGGTGAAAATGAAGTTGGATCATATGATATAGTAGAGGAAGACGGTAATGCCTTTGAAAATTTGGCATGGGCTTCAGTACAGGGTGTATTTGGTTCGAATATATATAAAAACCCATTAGTAATGAAAGGTATTAATAGTAGGGAATTAACAGACATTTTTGCATTTCATAAATATGGCTATTTTATTATAGAGGCAAAAGCACTTGCGATCTTAAATAATACTCCAAATAAAAGGATGGATAAAAAAAATAAGGGGATTAAAAAGCAAATACACAAAGGTATTAAATTAAACAGATTTGTGGTGCGATTAATTCCATTCGTAGGGGTTATAAAATTACTGACAATTTAAAGAATGAAATTTTTTTCGAAAGAAATCATGTTCCCCATGGATTATTATTAAGGTTCATCAGGATATCGCGTACTTCGCATCAACAGTAAGTATCGGTGCCTTTGAATTATAATGAAAATTTTAAGTCTTGAAATTAAGGAGTGGACATGACCATTTTCCTATTTTTTTGTA
>JAAEMD010000517.1 GCA_024225875.1 bacterium | reverse complement strand
GATCTGGTATTGAAAGTATTCATAGTTATGGTATTATTCACAGGGATATAAAGCCTGCGAATATAATGCTTTATTATAAAGCAAACAATAAACTGTCAATAAAAATAATAGATTTTGAGTTTTCAGAAGAAACCCTGCAGGCAGGACAATGTAAAGGACCTGTGATGGGAACTCTGGAATATATGGCCCCTGAGATTTTAACAGGACAAAAATATGGTACTTCAGTAGATATATGGGCTTCTGGTGTCATATTATATGAGATGCTATTAAACTCTATTCCTTTTTACAATGATTTTATAGAAGCCTCTTTGATTAATCGAGCAGTCAAAAATGCAGTATTAAATGTAACTATACCTTTCCATTATACAAAAAAGGAAAAAAGAATAATTGTTTATAATATAAAAAGGGCAAAGGTAAATTCTAGAGTATTCAGTTTGTTTAAAACTGAAAATAAGGAAGCTTATAATTTACTTATGGGGAAAACATGTGAAAAATACAAATTTATATTTAATCAAGCTCCTTCAAAAAGAATAACTGCCACAGAGATGAAGTGTCATGAATATATAAAAGATTTATGTGAGAAAGAAAATGACAAGATGAGAAACATTTTTAGATTTTTTTTAAAAAACAATGAAGCTAATATAGGAAAATGAAAATACCTGAAGTTTTGATAGTTGGTCGTCCAAATGTAGGGAAATCTACGCTTTTAAATCGTATTATTAGAAGTAGAAAAGCTATTACGCATGACAACCCTGGCGTTACACGTGACATTTCATATTTTCCTGCAAAATGGAATAAAAAGGAATTTTTTATTTTAGATAGTGGTGGAGTCTTGTTTTCCAGGATTGCTGATATCTATTTGCAGGCAAAGGTGGAAGAACAGGTTAAGGCAGCCTCTGAAGGGGCATATAAAATACTGTTTCTGGTTGATGTAGATACTGGTATTACCCCAATGGATAAAGAAGTAGCGGCATTTTTGCGGTTACATAAAGACAAGGTTATTCTGGTTGTTAATAAAGTTGATAATGTGGCACGAAAAGCAGAAGTAAGTGATTTTTATAAATTAGGTTTTGGAGATCCTCTGCCGGTTTCAGCGTTACATAATTCAGGCATAGATGAACTTCTGGATGTAATTACTGAAGATATTAGTGCTCTACCTGATAATACAGGCGATTTATATGACTCTTCTTACCGGATATCAATTGCAGGCAGGCCCAATGTTGGAAAATCATCTCTAATTAATGCCTTGATAAATGAAGAAAAAATGATAGTTGATGAATATGCAGGTACTACCCGTGATTCTGTTGATGCGTTTTTTAAATATGCTGATAATAAATATGTTTTTACAGATACGGCTGGTATGCGAAAGAAAGCCAGGATAAAAAATGATATTGAGTATTACTCTGTTCTCAGGTCAGGCCGGGCAATTAAGAGTGCGGATCTGGTTATTGTTGTTTTAGAGCCTGAAACTTATATGTGTGAACAGGATAAAAGAATTATTAACCTGGTTCTTGAATCTGGCAAGAATATGATTGTTATGGTTAATAAATGGGATTTAACAGCCAGAACAGATCTGGCAAGAAAAAAACTAATTGAAGAAGCAAGAGCATTGATGCCGCCTTTAAACTACTATCCTTTTATTTTTGGATCTGCATTATTACGTCTTGGCCTGGGTAAGATATTTAAGATGGTTCCACGGATAACAGAAGCTGGAGAATCAAGGATTTCAACATCAGAGCTGAATCAGTTTATTGAGAACGTAATCAAAAGGACCCCCCCTCCTGCAAAGAGGGGCCGGCACATAAAAATTTACTATGCTGCTCAGGTGGAAATAAGCCCGCCTGTTTTTGTGTTTTTTGTGAACCACCCTGGCCTGATTGAGAAGGATTATTTGCGTTATCTGGAAAAGAAGATACGCCATTTTTTTGGTGTACTGGATGGGGTTAGTATTAAAATCTATCTTAAAGGTAAGAAATCAGTATAATTATTAATATGGCAAAGGTCAGGCTGGATAAGCTCATAATGGATAAGAGGTTAGCTGATTCTCAGGATAAGGCCCGTTATCTGGTTATGTCAGGTAATATTCTGGTAAATAATACAAAAATAACTAAAGCCGGTACTATGGTTTGTGATAAATCGGAACTGAGAGTTTTAAAAAAATTTCCCAGATACGTCAGTAGAGGCGGTTTGAAACTGGCAGGCGCATGGCAGGAGTTTGGTTTTAATGTAGATGGTGCTGCAGCACTTGATATCGGGATCTCAACAGGAGGTTTTACAGACTTTCTTATGCAGAAGGGTGTTTCTATTGTTACTGGGGTCGACGTTTCTTATGGGCTGGTTGATTTAAAGATCAGAAATAGTAAAAGACTTGTTTTACTTGAGCGGACTAATGCCAGGTTACTGACAAGAGATAAACTTGAAGAGCAGTTTAGAAAAGCTGGTCTGCCTGTAAATACTATAGAAAAGATATCTCTGGTTGTTATGGACCTGTCTTTTATAAGCGTGACAAAGGTGCTGCCGGTACTTAAAACATTTTTACCGGATAATGTAGATTATATTGTCTTGATCAAGCCCCAGTTCGAGGCTGCAAAAGACCTGGTTTGTAAGGGTGGTATTGTTGAAGAGCAAAATCATAATAAAGTGTTGTCTAAGGTAGAAAATGAATTAAGGCCTTTATTCAGGACCATTAAGAAATGTACTTCTCCAGTAAAAGGATCAAAAGGTAATCAGGAATATTTTTTCTGGTTAAGATGAACTCTTCTCCTGGCTTTTACTCACCTGTTACGAACTCTACTGACTCACTAACTTTTATATCGTCATCAGCATTTAAAAAAGCTACAATATTGTTTATGCATTTTTTTTTATATCCGTTTATTACAGGTTATATCCTTATACAGGATCTAAGAGAATACTTCCGGTACCCGTTAATCTTTTTTATCGATCTGTATTTATTTTTTTATTATAATTTTTATTTTTCAAATTCCAGCATAAAGTATGAAAGAGAAAAAATATCTAAAAAATATAATATATATGATGGTAATTTAACATATGGAGAAACTCCATACAGCACTATCAGAAATATTATGTCTAATATTCCGGTGAAAAAAGACTGTTTATTTATTGATACTGGCTGTGGGCGTGGTCGTTTGAGCTTTTATGTTTCAGGTGTCTTGAACTGTAAAGTGCTGGGGATTGATATTATTCCAACTTATATAAAGGTAGCAGAATTAATTAAAGAAAAGCTGAAAATAGATAATATTTCTTTTCTTAATAAAAGCTTTGATGAGGTTGATATAAGTATGGCAGATATAGTTTATGTATCAGGTACCTGTTTTGATGAGAAGACTAAAATACTATTTTTTGATAAACTTCAGGAAACAAAACGAGGAGCATATATAATAAGTGTTACATATCCGATTCCGTATGAGGGGTTTAAATTGATCAAAGAATTTAAGGATATCTTTTCCTGGGGCAGAGGACACGTTTTTATTCAACAGAGATGTTAAAACAGTTAAGAATAGAAAATTTTACAATTATTGACTACTGTGAGCTTGATTTTGGTCCCAGTTTAACTATGTTGACTGGAGAAACCGGAGCTGGAAAATCGATTATTGTGGATGCGATCTCTTTATTACTGGGCAGGACGGCAAGTGATGAAATGATTAAAACCAGTAAAAAACAGGCTGTTATTGAGGGTGTTTTTGATGCATCTACTGTTTTATTATCTCCAGAATTAAAAGAAATATTAGATGAAGATAAAGAAATTATAGTTTATAGAAGGCTGGTTAAGGGTAAAGGGAGTATGGTAAGAGTAAATGGACAAACGATCACCTTAAAAACGTTAAAGACTATTATGAAGCCGCTGGCAGGCATCATTGGCCAGCATGAACATCTGGAGCTGTTTAATAGTGATATGCAGCTGTCACTGCTGGACAGTTTTGCTGAAGAAGAATTGAAAGGTGTAAAATCCCGGTATCAGGATTGTTTTAGAAAGTATAAAGATATTTGTCATCGCCTTGATGCAGGGCAGCAGGGCAGGGATGAAATAGCGCAAAGGATTGAATTGTTGAGTTTACAGGTGCTGGATATTGAGCAGCATAGTTTCCAGCCAGGTGAAGAGCTGGACCTTGAGAAGAAGCGTAAAGAAATTAGAAACAGCCGTAAAATAAAAATGTCTCTTTCAGCAGTACAGGGTAAATTTGAAGAAGTTATGGTTCTCATTTCTGAGTCCGGTTCTCATTTAGAGCAGATACTTGATATAGATCAGTTTTTTGTTAAGACTAAAGACTACCTGGACAGCGTATCGATAGAGCTGGAAGACAAACTTAAAACAATCAGGAGTCAGGCGGATCATCTTGATGATCTTGATGCACTGGATATAGATCATATAGAATCCAGGCTGGATGTCATTTTTAAATATAAAAATAAATATAAGGTTAAGTCTATAGATGACCTGGTAAACCTGTCTTTGCAGCTTCAGCATGAGCTTAAGGAACTGGAATCTGTTTCCAGCAGTACAGAGGGTCTGGAAAGCTCATATGAAACAACTCTGGCAGAGCTGTCTGATCTGGCGCTGGATCTTCATAATAAGAGAAAAGTTCAGGCAGGTATATTATCACAACATATACAAAGTAAAATGGAGGGTCTGAATTTTGATAATTGTGAATTTGAAATTAAAATTGAATATTGTGTTGATTCATTTTTTGTGACTGGTGCTACAAAGGTTGATTTTATGATATCAGTTAATAAAGGAGAGCCTTTAAAGCCACTGCAGAAAGTATCTTCAGGTGGTGAGCTATCCAGAATTATGTTAGCTGTTAAGACTGTGTTTTTTAAATATAATCCGGTAGGAACTCTTATTTTTGATGAAATTGATGCCGGTGTAGGAGGTATTACAGCTGTTAAACTGGGGGAGTATATGAAGATTATTTCTCAATACTGTCAGGTTTTTTGTGTTACTCATTTACCGCAGATAGCAAAATTCGCTGATGAACATTATTTAGTTAATAAATATATTCAGGATAATGAAAGTCGGACTAATGTTAAACTATTGCAGGGTGAAGAAAAGAGCCAGGAACTTCATCGTATGGTTGGTGGTAAAGAAGTTGTAGAGCTGATAAAGCCCTGGATACACTGAAATAGTGACAGGTTGAACAAAAAAACATATTATTTATTAGAAATGATTAAATAATCACTGGATTGCTGTAATGTTTTTATTGCATCATTCATGTGCTTTTAAAGTTAAACTTGGAGGATAATTATGTGTGGGATTGTTGGTTATACTGGTAACAGGAGTATGGATTCAGTTCTTTTAGTTGGTCTGGAGCGTCTTAGTTATAGAGGATATGATTCATCCGGGATAGCTATTGTTTCAGAAGGTGAGTTGAGCTTCTGGCGAAAATCAGGGAAACTCCACGAGTTAGAAGAAATGCTGAAAGATAAAACACTTACAGGTACTGTTGGTATAGCTCATACCAGATGGGCAACCCATGGGAAGCCTAATGAAATTAATGCTCATCCTCATTTAAGCCATAATCGTAAATTAGCTATAGTTCATAACGGTATTATTGAGAACTTTCATGATCTTAGAATGAAACTGTCCAGAAAAGGTCATATTTTTAGATCTGGAACAGACTCGGAAGTTATTGCCCATCTGGTTGAAGAGTATTTACAGGATGACCTGGTCACAGCTGTGGAAAAAGCTGTTCTCGATCTGGAGGGCGCATATGCTATTGCAGTAATTGCTGAGTCAGATCCGGATAAGATTGTGGTCTGCAGAAGTGGCAGCCCTTTAATTATTGGGGTAGGTAAAGAGGAGAATTTCATTGCCTCTGATATAAATGCCATTATCAATCATACAAAGGATGTTGTTTATTTAGAGGATAATGATATTGGTGTTGTAATGAAAAATGACTTTTATGTGAAAAAGACGGGTGGTGCTAAGGTTTCAAAAGAGATTAACCATATATCATGGGACCCTAAAGCTGCAGAAAAAAATGGTTATCCGCATTTTATGTTGAAGGAAATTTTTGAGCAGCCAATGGTTGTAAGAAGGATTATCAGCAAGATGATTTCTGACGACAAAGTTGTGTTACGGAATTTTAAGATGAGTGACAGTAAGCTCAAAAAGATTAAACGCTTCATAATTCAAGCTTGTGGCACATCCTGGCATGCTGGTTTGTATGGTAAATATCTTTTAGAAAAGTACGCTAGAATTTTAACAGAAGTAGACATCTCTTCAGAGTTCCGTTACAGGCAGATGATAATGTCAGGTAATGAGGTTGTCATTGCCTTGTCTCAATCCGGAGAAACTGCTGATACACTGGCAGGTATAAGGGAGGCGAAAAGTAGATTTTTCAATGTCATTTCTTTTATAAATGCCAAAAACAGTACTATGGATCGAGAATCAGATGATGTTATCTACAGCTATGCCGGTCAGGAAGTAGGTGTTGCATCAACTAAAAATTTTACAGCGCAGCTGATAAGCGTATACCTGTTTACAATATACCTGGCGATACTTAAAGGAACAATCTCTGAAGAACAGGAACGAAATATGGTTGCAGAGTTAAAGCGCCTGCCTGAATATATGGAGCAGATACTTTCACAGTCTGATGAGATTATTAAAATTGCTGAAAAATATTATTTGAGCAAAGAGTTTCTTTTTATTGGCAGAAGTGTTAACTACCCGTCTGCACTTGAAGGAGCCTTAAAGCTGAAAGAGATATCATATATCCATGCTACGGGCTATCCTGCCGGAGAACTTAAGCACGGCCCGATAGCACTTATCGATTCCAGGCTGCCGGTTGTATGTATTGTTCCTAAATCGGAAACATATGAAAAAATGATAACTAATATAGAAGAGGTTAAAGCCAGGAAAGGTAAGGTAATTGTTATTGGTACTTATGGTGACGAGCAGGTTAAAAAATATGCTGATGATATTATTTATATACCTGAAGTTTCAGAGGATCTCAGCCCTGCTCTGGCCGCACTGCCTATGCAGCTTTTATCATATCATATTGCTATGAAGTTAGACTGTGATGTTGATCAGCCAAGAAACCTGGCTAAAAGTGTAACTGTTGAATAACCATGTTAAATAAATCTGAAAAGAAAAATAATATTATCTTAATTGGATTTATGGCAACAGGAAAAACTTTTGTTGCAAGGTATTTGAATAAAATGACAGGTTTGCCATATGTTGATATGGATGCTCTTATTGAAGAAAAAGCAGGGATGCCTGTAGCGGAAATTTTTAAATATAAAGGAGAAGTTTATTTTCGTGATCTTGAATCTGAAATATGCAGCAGTTTACTAAATTTAAATCAAACTGTTATTGCAACAGGCGGTGGGATTGTTGAAAGAAGTAAGAATATAGAAAACTTAAGAAAGGCTGGTTCGGTTTTTCTGTTGTGTTCATCTGTTAAAAACATATATGACAGGGTAAAGAACAAAAAACACAGGCCACTATTAAATGTAAAAGATCCTGAAGCTGAAATAACACGGTTATTAAAAAAAAGAGAAGCTGTTTATAAGCAGGCAGCTGATTGCTGGCTTGATTCTGACAGATACTCCATTAAGGAGATCTCGGAGCAGATCTGGAGCATATATAAACAAAAAAATCTGGTATGAGGTAAAATAAAATGAAAGATTTTCTGAAGTTCATTTCTTTAAAAAAGCGTGAAAAATATGATGTTTTAACTGTCAGGCCAGGAGAAAATAGAGACTATTATATTTATATTGGAAATAAAATACTCGCTGATTTCGGACTTGTTTTAAAAGCTTATGATACTGGTAAAAAGGTTGTAATTATTACTAATCCTGACATTAGCAGTTTATATGCGGAAGTTGTTGAGATCGGGTTGAAGAAAGAGGGTTTTGATGTTCAGATAATAGAAGTGCCGGAAGGTGAATCTTCCAAAAATATCAGCGAAGCCTCTTTTCTACTGGATCAACTGATCATAGAAAAACTTGAACGACAAGATGTTATTCTGGCTTTGGGTGGCGGAGTTACAGGTGATCTGGCAGGATTTGTTGCATCAATTTATTTGAGGGGGATAAATTTTGTGCAGGTGCCCACTTCTTTACTGGCACAGGTTGATTCTTCCTCAGGAGGTAAGACAGCGATAAACCATATGGCCGGTAAAAACTTAATAGGTACATTTTATCAGCCGAAATTTACTTTTATAGATATTAGTACCTTAAGTACGTTACCCAGGCGTGAAATGTACTGTGGATTAGCTGAGATAATAAAATATGGAGTTATCTGTAGCGAAGAATTCTTTTGTTATCTTGAAGATAATAGAGAGATAATTAATAAATTTGATATGGAAAAAGATAATGAAATATGGCAGTTTATCATTAAAGAGTCATGTTATTATAAAGCTCAGGTTGTTGAGCAGGACGAAAGGGAAAGCGGTTTAAGAGAAATACTGAATTTCGGGCATACTGCAGGTCATGCTGTAGAGGCAGTTTTTGAATATAAGAAATACCTGCATGGAGAAGCTGTAGCCATGGGTATGAAAGCAGCTGCTGATATTGCATATAATACTAATATGATTGACAGGCAGGTTCGAGATAGAATTGCCGGGCTGCTGGAGTACTTTGGTTTTGAATTGAAAATTCATAACGTAAAAGCTGAACAGATTATAGAAAAGATGTATTCTGATAAAAAAGTTAGAAAAGGTAAAATAAGATTTGTACTGCCTGTCAGGTTAGGGGAAGTTATTGTTCGAGATGATATATCGATAGATATAATAAAGAAGTCTGTCCAGGCATTAATGTAATACCTGGATGCAGGTAGTTATGTTATATGAGGGAGGAAAGGTTTTATATGAAAATTTTAATAATTCATGGTCCTAATCTTAATATGCTGGGTTTAAGAGAAAAGAGTATATATGGAGAAAATACGCTGGAAGATCTTAACAGGAAGATACAGCTTTATGCTGATACTTTATCGATTGAGGTCGATTTTTTTCAATCAAATTCCGAATCAGATATTATAGAAAAAATACATGCGTCTGAAAATATATATTATGGACTGATAATTAATCCGGCAGCCTATACACACTACAGCATTGCGATTCGAGATGCATTATCCAGTATTTCGTTACCAAAGCTCGAAGTCCATTTATCCAATATACATGCCAGAGAAGATTTTAGAAAAAAATCGTTTACAGCAGCAGTATGTGATGGTCAGATATCAGGGCTTGGTTTAAACAGCTATATTTTAGCTCTGCATTATTTTCATTTATTAAAAAAATAGTGTTTACTGAACATTATATGATGTCGGATTCTTCAGCATTTGCAGGAGACCCTCATATTTCCAGGGAAATAGAAAAGCTTATAGAAAAGTTTGATATCAGGACTATTGTTGAAACAGGGACAGGTAACGGAGATACTTCTCTGGAACTGGCAAAAATGGCTGGACTATTAGTTACGGTGGAGTTGGATATTGAAAAATATAAGACAGCTCATAAGAAGCTTGAAAAAGTAAATAATGCTATGGTTATTTATGGTAATTCTGAAGAAGTTCTTTATGAAATGATGCCGGCTTTTGAGCCGCCTGTTCTATTTTATCTGGATACTCACTCGGAAAACTATATACCGGTTTTAAATGAGTTGAACGTTATTTCCATTTACAAAGAATATAATAATAGTGTTATTGTTATTCCTCACTTCTACTGGCCGGACTCTAATTTAGAATACAGGTCAGTAATGGACATTCGTCTGGATATGGGATGTGTTCGAAATTATTTATATACAATTAACCACAAATATCAGGCATACGATAATGCAAAAATTAAGGGGTCAAGGTGCGGTGTTTTATATGTCCATCCCTGAATCTACAGCTGGTACAAATTGAAATTTTAATTTGAAAACTTCAGTGTCGGACATTTTACTTTGGAACAGCGGTATCGGTTTTTGGTTATTATATTTTTATATAGTTATGTTTCCGGGTTTTGCTCCTGTTTTATGAAGTGCCCACATTTTTTTACAGGCAGTTTCCAGGTTCTTAACCATTTGGGCGGTATTAAATAAGGGAAAGGTCAGTTTATTTTTTTTCAGCTTATTCCTTGTTTCATTATAAAACTGTTTGTTTGTAGCTAAAGCTACTGCCAGATCTTCATACTCTTTTGCAGATCCTGTTATCAGTTCAGGTAAACCAAGGTTAATTAACATGCTGGCGGCTACTCTGGATGCACTGGTTTTGCCTGGCCATGTTATCAGAGGAACTTCATTCCACAATGAATCAGCTGCTGTTGTATGAGCATTATAATAGTGTGTATCCAGGAAAAGGTCTGCAAGTTTCAGTCGTGAAAAATGGTCTTCTATTTTTTGAGTTTTTTCACAGAATACTAACTGTTCATTTTGTATTTTTCTTTTTTGTAATTCTTTGTAAAGGTTGACCTTCATTGTATCATTAATACTTTGTATCCATAGTAGACTATGGGGAACCCTTTTTAGTATATTTATCCAGATCTTAAAAATAAGAGGCTCTATTTTGTAGCTGTTATTAAAGCAGCAGAATATAAACTTGTCTTCAGGTAAATTATAATCAGTTTTCGAGCATGTTTTTTGGGGGATAACCAGATCTTTGTAACTGTTTGCAAAGGCAGAATCTGGCAGGTAAACAAGTTTTTCAGTGTAAAAAGGTGCCTGTTCTGGTGGGCAGATAATTTTGTTGGTAACAAGGTAATCTATGTATTTAGATCCGGTTGTGCCTGAGTGACCGTGAAAAAATACCTGTACTGGAGCTGGTTTTAAAGCAGGGATCAGGTCTGTTTTGGATTGTAGAGGATCTTTTCTGTAATTTGAATGGCCTTGAAGATCAATTAGAATCTGAATTTTATCGTTTAAAATACGTTTTTTACACTCTTCTGTTGTTAGAAATGATAGATCGATAAAGTGTTCGGCACTGTCTTTTATTTTATTTCTAAATATGCTTTTATCATCAATTCCCAGTGAGTATATATACAATTCAATTTCCTGACGGTTATGATATTTAAAAAAATCCTGTAGTAATATTCCTGTTGGGCTGGACATAAAGCTGCCGGATATATATCCGATTCTTAACCTTTTATTTTTATAGCACTTCCATTTTTTTGACAAAGTATTAGCTGGATTGCGGGCCTGACTTCTGATAATTTCAAGCTGCTGCTCAGGTGATAGAGGTAAATATAAAGAAATCAAAGGTAAAACCGGGCTGGCAAGTCCCTGGCTTATATGTTGATTTGAAATGGATAATAGTTTTTTTATGATAAAATTACGTTTGTGCCAGTCACATATCATTTGTTTTGCACTGAAAAGATATGTTAAAGCTCTGTAGTTTTTCGGGTTAGCCTTCAGGGCCAGTTCAAAATTTTTTATGGAATACTCTGGTTGATTAAGGTTCATAAGGGCACAACCAAGATTAAAATGTATTTCTTCTGTATTCTGGTGCTGGTCAGTACCGGGCTGTTTTACATTATTTTTTTCAGAAGTTTTGATTATTCGTTCTGATGTATAACTAAGTTTGATTTTCAGGATTATTTTAGATGAAAGTATTGTTTTTATTATAAACCGTGTATATGCAAATACAGCGTGCAGAATTTTTTTTTGCTTAATTTCCAGTAGAGCAAGTTTTTTATACGGCTCCGGTAATGAAGGGTTAAGCAGAATAGATTTTTTTAAGTAAATTTTTGCTGTAGTAAAATCTTTTAGATCATAATATGTAACAGCTAAACTGTAGCAGGGGTTAAAAAAACCGGTATCTAAACTAATAGCAGTATTAAAATGTTCAATAGCTGGTCCTGTTTTATGTAAGCTTAGATATGTTAAGCCCAGATTATGGTTGGTTTCTTTGTCATCAGGCTCCAGATTTATTGATTTTTTAAGATAATGTAAAGCCATTTCATAATTTCCGAAGGCGTAATATGTGAATCCTGTGAACTTCCAGGCCCGGCTGAAATCTTTTTCTAATTTGAGCAGAAGCTCAAAATAACTGATGGCTCTTTTATATTGATTAAGAAAAAGAAGACACTTGCCGGTTTGAAATATTGTCTCAGGGTTTTCAGGGCTTAAGTTGAGAGACTTGATAAGTATATTTAAAGCTTCCTGGTAATTGCCTTGATTCATTAAAGTGATTCCGTCAAAAAGATATAATATGTGCAGGGATTCTTGAATTATCTGTCTGGAACTTGTCATTATTAATATTATAGGAGTTTACCTGTAACAATTCCATGAAGTATTGCTTTGCTGTAAAATAGCACTTAATTATTTTAAACTGGCCCACAATAGTGTTGATAAATTAGTTCTAAGTTATTAAGTTCGAAGTTATTAAGTTCTAAGTTCTAAGTTCTAAGTTCTAAGTTCTAAGTTCTAAGTTATTAAGTTCTAAGTTGTTTAGTTCTAAGTTCTAAGTTCTAAGTTATTGCCCAATTACCAGACATTTTTGGTTTTAAGCCCATATAGCTGTTCCAAAGTAAACTGTCCGACACTTAAAGTTTTCAAATGACTTCGTTAATG
>JAAEMD010000516.1 GCA_024225875.1 bacterium | reverse complement strand
TTGAGTATAATAAAAATATTCAGGCAAACTAAATAAATGGTTCTTTGGTTGGTGGTGGCGTTTTTTTTAGAAAAAGTTGTATCTTAAAGCGTTAAGAACGACAGACTCCTAGAGGATGGTTATTGGTGAGGGGTTTTCCAAGAAGGGAAGTGAGGGAGTCCGCATTAAAAACTTCATCTGAGGGACGCAACTCTTTAACCAATGAACCGTCGGCTTTACGATAAATAAAAATGCCGGTGCGTGTAACCTTTGCAGGTAATCTCAAAAAACCTTCGGGGCTTCTTTCAATTTCTTCCAGAGAATCTAATTTTAAAATTTCATACCGTTGTGGCAATGTTTCCTCCAAAATAAAAAAGGCGAGGTCACCGTTATGGGTTTCCTCGCCTCTAAATACATAAGCAAATGCTTTGTTATCAGTCAGCTAATATTTGTTTTATATGCCTATAATACAATACATAAACGTCACGTTACAACTGATTTGGCTCATGACCTTTGTTTATCACTATTTTTGCAATTCTGCCGCTCATCGGAATAATGCTGATTTTTTGAGGGTTTTTGTTGCAAACAATAATTTGATAGATGGCATATTCTAATTCAGGGGCCTCTCTTAAGGCTTTAGCAATTTTATTAATCTTTTCTTCTTGCATCTAATCACTATACATTAGTGTAGCGAATATTTATAGTATAGGCTCTGCATAACATCGACACTGAATGGGTTGTCCAGGATGACCATCACTGGGTGGCTCTGACCAGTTGAACTTTTTGCCTTCTCGAGAAAAATGAGATGGTGTGGCATGGGGAAATTGGCCGCCAGGATTTCCTCTGACACGCTCATCACCAACAGTTCTCCAAATGTATTTTTTGACACCAACCGATTGTTGTCGGAGTTGAGTGAGCTGTGAATTTAATTTTCCGACTTGATCTCGGGCAATAAGCTTGGCGCGGTTTCGGCTAATATTGAACCGTTCGGTAATTTGCTTTCTTATTTCTACATGTGAAACCCCTTGTTGAATCCCTCGGAAGATAATTCCTTCAGTCTCTCTAAAAAATCTTTCGGGCACAGTTTTAATTAAAGAGATGTTTTGTTTGACAAATGCTGATATTTCAAACTCCAAAAAGGATTCAGACAAGAAAATATCCTGAATTTGACTACCCTGGACTACTGACAAAAGCTTTAAAACTTCTCTTCGGTTATGACTTGCTACTAATAGCGCCACGGATAAGGCTATGTTTTCTAGTTGCGATTCAGGGTATAGTTGATTAAATCGTGTTTCTGTTGTCTTTATAATTTTATCCACTTCATCCGAGAAATCATCATGTCTTTGAGAGTCAGATGTTGGGCGCAATAGCTTCGCTTGATTTGATATACGCTCTATATCAGGAAAAATATGAGTCTGGACTAAACCAATCATCGCATTTACAACCTGATTGAGTGATGAGGTATATATTTTTTGAGCGTTTATTGGAAATAATTGTATGGGTGGTTTCTTTTTGCGTTTTTCAAATCTTTTTTCACCCATAAAAGCTTGTCTAGCAAATAATGTGGATGTGAAATTTGGGATGCCAATAGCCATGATTTGGTTACTTAGTTTTTGTATCCTCTGAATCAACGTTATGTAGTGGATTACGATTAGTGCTTTCTAATGTAGTTTCCATATTAAACTTTCCCGACCCCCATCTTGAGATGGCCACTTCTTCAGGTGTAACAACTTGGTTTTGGATATAGATTTCATCCCGTTTAGCTGTATTTAACTGAATCTCGGATTGTTTTTCTTCGCTCATTTGCCAGAGAGGGAGAAACTCAAAGCTGAGGCTATCTAAAAATTTACCTTTTGTCGGACCTTCTTTAACTTTCATGAGGTATTCAAGGAGCGTATTGATAGGTTCTTCAAGCACATCTCTTTGTTCTTCTGCCACGTAGTCGTACCAATCTCTATTTTGAGATTCTCCTTTATCAGAAATGCCACCCTTGGGTGATTCGCCCAACAAAACTGTGTGAGGGAAGTCAGAGGCCTCTACTAACCGATTGTTAACCATTTTTAACGCATCATTAATACCAGAGAAGGATGTTTGGACAATATCTAGCTCATCTTCTTTATCAATCATTTCTGTTTTAAAATTGCTTCGAATAAGGTCTTGTATTTCCATTCGTTTGATTAAGAGGTCATCTTCGTCAGCAGCAATCATTTGAGCAAATTGGTCTATTTTCATGACCTTTTGTCTGAAATCCTGAATAATGGACGCCAACATATCATGGCTTTGAGAGTAATTGATTATTGGATTTTTTAATGAGCTTAATACGGAGTCATGCCAGTAACCATTTCGCATAAAAAGTGTTTGCGGCAACTCTGCTCCTTCAAATCTTAAAATTCGGTCATGGTGAATGAGAGAAGTGGCACCGTTATTTTGTTTTTGTATACGATAATAGTTTGGGAGACCAAAATTAGGGTTATCAATATTTTTTTCAACAGTTTGGGTTTCTGCAAAAAGTTCATAACGATGCAATGCGATAATAGTTTTTATAGATTTAGCCTTGGTAAAATTGATAGGGAAAGAGGGGTACTCTCCATCATCAATATTGAGAAAAATACCTGCTCCGCCGTAAAGTCGTGCCCACTGCCATGCTTTTTTGAATTGCTTAACTACTTTTAATTTTCTGAACTCATGTTTAAAACTAAGCTTAATAGCAGGATCAGCATTAATCAGCTCAATCCACTTTTTAACCCCTTCTTTTGGAACCTTCTCTATAATTTTTCGAGCCGTTCTATCTGCAGCATATAAATCTTCGGCCCCTTGCTTGGTTAAAAGGTCTGGAATAGCAACGACATTGATACGCTTATCTTTTGTTTTTCGGTTTAAACCTGTAATAATATTTTGTATGCCATCCAGTTTAGAGGATCGTTTTTTAATGACATCGATAGTTTGCTCTTGATACATAATTTCTCCCAGAAAATAAAAAACTAGTTATACGATTTATTCGTATCAACTTGCCTCTGGTGTCGGTTAGTATCAAAACTACCGGGGTCAGTTAGCGTTGCTTTATTAAGATATTGTAACCCAATTAAACGATTATTTTAAATTTAAAATATTGGTTAACGTTCTTTGGGTTAAATTTTATTATCTCTATGAGACCATTTAATCTCAAATAGACGTTTAAGCGAATTTATGATATTATTAACCCTCTCTTTAGAGGGGTAATAAAAAATAATTTTAAGGATTACTATATATGGGTATAAAAGCATCAGGGGCAAAGTTTATCAGAAAAAATCTTCTCAGATTTTTGCAGAAAATACATATTGAACTTCCTCCATGGATTTTTGAAACAAGAGACCGTCAGCATTTATCTTACTATCCATCAGGGATGATTTATGATGCCGTGACCTTTGTAATTAATCAAAAGATCCATGGTGATTTTTTAGAATTTGGGGTTCATACAGGTTCTTCATTTATTCAATACATGAAATATTTTACACATATCTTAAAAAGCTATGAAAGCAAGCCAAATCAGAGATTAAAATTTGGGATAGCACGATTAAATCGGGAGCACACGTGAAATTGATAGCATCAGATAAAATTGATATTGGATATAATTTTAATGTGGAATCGGGCGCATCATTCGATGCAATGATTCAATAGTTCAACTATTTAGATTTCGGTTGGTCAATTATCTTTTTCTTGCCTATCCACTCATCTCAAGTTTGATTGTATAATAGGATAGGATTTGACAGCTTAATTTGGAAGGTAAAATGGTCTATAAAAAAATACGTTACTTGATTTTTATTTCTCTTTTTATATTTTTCCCTTTAAGCTCAAACATGTTTGGAACTATACCTTCTGGAAGAGGTGGAAATGCTTTATCAATCGGTATTGGATTTCCTAATATTTTACATGGATCAGCTCAACTATTTTATCCACTCAATAAAGATATAGGATTAGGGATAGGAGCATCTGGAGACTGGCTGATTTTTTCGTATGTTAGAAATTATTACCTTCAATTTAGATTTTTAAACAACTCTAATATTTCAGCTTCAATTTTCTATGAGATGTTAGGTATTTATGGTGGTTGGTGGACAGAAATTGACAAAGATATGAATGGATTTGGCGCAGGTATATCTGTTAAAACTCCATTTGGTTTGTTAAATACAAATATTTCAATTACTTCGGATACGCAATTTAAACTTGGCTTAATTTCTGGTGTCGAAATGGTTCAAGAAAAAGGATTCTTTTTTGGGTATTCTTTTTTTAGACCAATGGCATATATTGGTTGGAAAGGCCCTTTAGGCGGATGGCTATAGTAATTCTATGATAATATAAATTGAATTGAATATGAAAATAGGACGAAATGACCACTGCCACTGTGGAAGTGGAAAGAAGTATAAAAAATGTTGCTTGGAAAATGACCAAGCGGATAATGCACGTTTGAACAGCCCTCATTACATGGTTTATAACGCCCATGAGTATCCCTTAGATACATGTTTCATCAGAAAAAACTGGGAGGAAGATGGTTTAGCTACAATTATTGTGGTGAGACAAATTTCAGAGACTAAAAAATATCTTTTTGCGACGTTTATGCTAGATACCCTTTGTTTGGGTTTGAAAGATGCTTTTTCAAATGGAAACGTAGCATATACCGCCATAGAACAAATCATTGATAAACATGGTGGTATGGACTCAATCGACTATGAAAAATGCAGAGAACTTATTTTAGGCAGCATTTCATTCGCAAAGAACTTGGGCTTCGACCCCCATGAAGATTGGGAGCAAGTAAAAACTTTTATTGAATGGGATAAACCATGTGAAATTACCCGGAGATTTGGCAAAGACGGAAAGCCATCCTATATTTCCGGTCCCAATGATAACGTTGTAAGAATCATCAAGAAATTAGAAGGAAAAGAGTTTGACTATATGCTTAGTTATGAACAAAGCAAGCAAGTTGAATCAGCAGGGATATTATTGCCAGGCCCTCATAAAATGCTGTCATGAAATCAGTTAGTCGAAAATCACTAAAAAAAATCCATCACGATATCCTCATTGACTTTGTATTGGATCAAGCCGAAAAAAGTGAAGATCTATATGAAAACCTTCTGCTACTAGTTAATTCCGACGCACCAGACACCGTATATAAACAATTAAACACAAAAATTAATAGCATTAAACGATCACAAGCCTTTGTTAATTATGGCTATAGCTTTCGTTTTGCTGATGAGTTGCAGTCTGTATTAGATGCGATCAATCAACAACTACTTAAGTCAGCCCCTGACCTAGCAGAAAAATTAATACTGAAAATTATCAAAATCCATCCAGCTGTTTTTGAACGAGCAGATGACTCAAGCGGCTCGATTGGTGATGTGTTTCGATACGCTATAGAAGCCTGGAAAGAGGCTTGTATTAAGTGCTATGACGGAAAAGATAAAACGGCGCTTATTGAGAAGATTGCAAATCTTTATTTAGATGATGACTACGGAATCACAGACGACGTGATAAAACCTTTTGGGGATTTTTTAAGCGAGGATGAATTAGAGCAGCTTAAAAAATTGATCACAGAAAATAAAAAAGGACTGTCAGAACATATGTTCAAGCATGCGTTGTTGCAAATTTCAGATGCAAAGGGAAGTGTTGATGATTATATCGGTATTTTAGAAACATCTGAAAAAATAAACGCATCTGAAGTTCTAAATATTGTAGATCGACTAATCCAAAAAGATCGTTTGCAAGAGGCGCTTGGTTGGCTTGAAAAAGGACAGGCTAATTATTCAGGGTATATGGAAAATGATTTTATCGAAAAATTTATTGTGATTTATGATGCACTTAAAAATCAAGATAAAGCCAATCATTACCGATGGGTATCGTTTGAAAAAACCTTATGCACCAAAAAACTACAAAGATACCTTAGTTGTTTGCCAGACTCCCAAAAAGAAAAAGCATATCAAAAAGGGTTGGCCATGATTATGGCACAGTCTTCTATGAATTGTACGATGGAAGCCCTCTGTGACCTTGATGAAATAGACCACCTAGTCGATGTGGTTATGAAAAACCATGCCAAAATAGATGGCGGTTCTTATTATTCACTAGGCCCAATTGCCAAGAAGCTGGCTCAGTTAAATAAACCATTGCCGGCAACACTTATTTACAGAAGGTTGGTTGATGATAATGTTAAGCGTGCCATTTCAAAATATTATCCTTATGCAGCCAGAGATTTGGTCTTGACCGAAAAAGAATCTAAAAAAGTAGGTGATTGGGAAGGTATCCAGTCCCAAAGTGAGTATATGCAACATTTTCAAGAAAAGCATGCGCGTAAAACCTCTTTTTGGAGAGAATACCAAAAAGCCTCCAAATAATAAGTCATGTTAAAAGCGCCCGAGTGGTGTTAATAGATTTTTCTTCCAAATATTTCAAACCCTGACAAAGTGCATCCACCTGGTCATCGTAGGTTGAGTTTGGAAATGACACCAACTCTTCAATTAAATCATCAACCCATTCATACGACTCTGGCATTGGAAAATACACATTACCTGCTTCAAACAGAAATGAAATCGCGTGTGCCCGTGACTCTTTTGATGCTGAACCAGGATTAATTGGAATGAGCCCAGAGACTTCGTCTTTAAGCGTATCAATAATAGCAGGGCCATTGGCTTTATCTTCAACTAACTTTGATTTGGCTTTGGGGTAACGCCGTGTCATAGATTTAATGGCCTCTATCGTTCCTGGGAAATCCAAATGTTCCTTGATTCGATGTATCACATAAAATGACGCCCCTTTTCGAGCTAAAATAAACCCAGCAACATAGTCATTATTAGAAGTTCCTTTAAAAGACATGTCCCAAGATTGAATGATTTGGTCAAACCGATCTGGCAGTTTATGGTAAAACTGAATCCATGACCGTTTAAAAATGTTGCCTTCAGGTGGTGTGGGGTGTTGTTGATACAGTGCTTGAAAATTTCTCTCAGATTTCGATTTTCTTGTCAGTAATGAAGCTTTAGAGTGACGTTCTTCCCATAAAGCTTCTCCAATGTCTCTCGGGTCATCAGGATTATCGTCCTGTTCCTTAATGGCAGGGAGTATGACACTGTCCCAATCCTCTGCAATCTGGCCTGAATGAATCATCTTTAATAAACGCCCTACAAGATCATCCTCATGCCACCGTGTCATCGTAATCAGCACACGACTATCATTGTGAAGCCGTGTTTCCAACACTGTGGTATACCAATTCCCATACCCGTTCACGGATCACATCTGAATTGGCTTCTAAGTGGTCTTTAAGCGGATCATCAATAATGGCCATATCAACCTGGTTTCCGGTCAAACCACCACCAACGCCCACAGAGATATAACCACCTTCATGATTCACAATCTCGAACATGTCATTGTTTCTAACCCAATTGCCTTTGTTTGATTGTTGCTGGAATTTTCCACTTATTGTTGTATTGGGAAAAATCTCTCGATAACTCGGGTCGTCAATAATACGCTGAGTATCTCGGTTAAATTTAGCTGAAAACGTATGGTTGTAGCTGGCGCCTGCGATTTTAATGTTGGGGTTTCGTCCCAATAAAAAGGCTGGAAACCGGCGTGATACCAGTTCAGATTTGCCATGTTGGGGTGGCATAGCAACAATCAATCGTTTGATGGTTCCGTTTGCTAGCTGATCTAACTTGTCACAAAGGTGTTCATGGTACCATTTCACCTCATAGTTGGGCTTGGTGAGGCGTGTAAATTCAAGAAGAAAGCGTCTGGCTCCTTCAATTTCTGCACCAAAATCGGCATCGGCTGTTCGTTTCATTCATCTTTTTCAGAAGATTGTGCGTGTTTCCGCTTTAAGGCTAAAAATGCTTTTAGGTCTTTATCTGGCCAGTGCGAATAATCTGTCTTTTGGGAATGGGTGACACTGACTTCACCAGATAACTCTTGCTCCATTTTGAGCATATATCCACGATCTTTGGCCCGTCGATCCAAAAAATAGGTAATGGCCCGAAGATCACCTTTTTTGATTTTATTGAATAGCTCGTGCTCGGCTATATCTTTGACTTCTTCAGTTATTTTTTCGACAGTGTTTTTGAGTGATGGGTTGTTTTGGATCCGTTTATAAATGGCGTCTCTGGTAATGTCGACTCCAAACTCTTTATTAATAATCTTAGTAGCGGCTAATACATTACCCAGCGATCGAATCAGTATAAGCTTGAGCTGGCTTTGAGATATTTTCATGCTGAAAACCCTCGAATCTGTATAGTTTTGTATACATTTTGAGCGTAAATGCCCAGATGATTACTCGAACTCAGTGCAGCATTTTCCATTTTTTTTAATCTCAACGGGCCGATCATTTTTTTTACAAAAGGCAATGTATCGCTTCACAATCACATCACAATATCCGGGGTCCAGCTCCATTGTCCGGCAAATACGACCCGTTTTTTCACTTGAAATTAAGGTTGATCCGGAACCACCAAATAAATCCATTATAATTTGACCTTTTTGGGAGCTATTCATTATCGGGTAGCACACCAGGTCAATGGGTTTCATAGTGGGATGCTCTTTGCTTTGTTTGGGGCGATCAAATGACCAAAACGTGGTTTGCTTTCGGTTGCTATTCCAAAAATGGGATGCTCCCGGTTTCCAACCATAAAGAACAGGTTCGTGTTGCCAATGATAGTCTTGCCGTCCCATCACCATGACATCTTTTATCCAAATACAGCATTGCTTAAGATCAAACCCGCTTTCAACAAAAGCTCTTCTAAAATTGAGTCCTTCAGAATCGGCATGAAACACATATAAAGCGCCGCCATCTTTAGTAAAGGCAAAGTAATGGGTAAAGGTGTCTGATAAAAATTGATAAAAGTTTGAATCACCCATGGCATCATTTTTGATTTTCAGCTTTTGCTTGGTTTTACCTTCATAATCAACGTTATAGGGTGGATCGGTGACGATAAGGTCTGCCTTTTCTTCGCCCATAAGGGTTTCAACGTTTTGAAGGTTGGTCGCGTCTCCACATAACAATCGGTGTGGACCTAGCTCATACAAATCTCCAATTACAGTAACCGGATCCTCAATGGGGTCTGGAACATCGTCATCACCTTGGGTTTCATCGGCCAGTTCAATGGAGGAGGTATCAAAGTCAACCTCCTCAAATCCCCATTCAATCAATTCATCTTTTGTGAATTCGGCCAATAGAATTTCTTGATCAAATTCCCCCTGGTTTTTATTAAGACGAATATTGAGTTGCCGTTCTCGTTCCAGAGTCAGACTGATATATACTGCAGCGATGGTGCTGTTTCCCAAATCATGCCACACCTTAACGCGCTGATGGCCACCAATGATGATGTTATTCCGATCTGGGTGGCTATTCACAACAATAGGGTCCACCAATCCAAACTCAGTTAAGGACGATTTTAAATCCTGATACTGCTTTCTCGATAATTTTCGAGGGTTGTAGGTGGCTGCATTTAATGTTGATATCTCGACTTCTTTAATTTCCATAATTCTCCTAAAAAGCAAAAAGGCGAGTCCTTCCAAATGGAAAAACTCGCCTCCGGTGTCGTTTTATCGTTGTCGGTTGGCAAATTTGTATACAAATAGGCTGTATACAATTTAGTGCTTACGAGGGGTATTATAATGCAAAAATCAAAAAAACTGTATACAATTCGTATACAATCTCTAGGTTTTCGGGAAGGTCGCCAGCCCCAGAATGGGGCATTTTAAGTATGAATTTTAATGGCGGGAGCGAAGGGACTCGAACCCTCGACCTCCTGCGTGACAGTTAATTTTATAGTATATATAAAGACAATATTTCATTGGATTTGAGTTTAGTTAGGTATACTATGGTGTCCCTGATATTAGATGTTTTTAGAAATGTTTTTTAGAAAGTTTTTAGAATATTCTAAAATTTATTTTACTAACTATAGTATGCCTTTTTCCTTAGATATATCATAATCAACTAATAAATGCTTTAAAATACTTTCATTATTGATTTGCTTTTTTTCGTGTACCATATCTTCGCGAATAGCTATTATGATCTTACAAACACCATTTAATAATTTTTTAACAGAGTTGCTATTCTGTGACTTATAGTTTCTATTCTCATACATCCAATCTTGATAATTAGTCAAAACAGAATGAGAAGCATAGAGGTATAATCCTTTATTAAATTCCCACATTTTACTTTTAGTTTTTTCATCTGAATATGATTTTCCTTGCATAATCCTGAAAAAGAATTCTAATATTTCAGCATAAAAAGCATACTTCTTATCAAATAATTGCTGTTCCGCTAATAATCTTTTTTCTCGTTCATGCTTATATAACCAGCCTAAGCCTGCTAATGTAGCGGTAATTACTATTGGAACTGCTGTTATTATTATGTTAATTACAAATTCTTTCATATTATTTAATCTCCATTTATATTAATTTCAAGACGATATTCTGTATAAGATACACGATTATAATATATAAGTTCGTGAGTATTTTCATCATACTTAGCATCTTCAGGTAATAATTCTAGAGCTTTTTCTTTACTAAAGCTATAAAGAGCGTAAAAGCGTTTTTTCAATTCATCATTTACTAACTTAAAAATAGTATTCTCTGTTGCTGGGTATAAATTACATTCGAAAATTAAGCCTTTAATAACTAAGGGGTATCGTGGTTGCTGCGTGTTAAGATTACGTGTAATTGTTTTCTTAAGTTCATCTTGAAATTTCTTTTTTAAAGTATTAATCAGAGGCTTATTTGCATCATCATCTAAAATTTTTAAATACTCCCAAAGCGAGCAAGTCCCGAGATGAAATAACCAAACATCTTTATCTATCGATAAAGTCTCAATATATTTATATACTTTCATTCCAATATATTCAACACAGGTAGTATTATTAAAATCAGAATATTTTTCGTTAAAGGTGGTCGGTGGATTGTTACTTAAATAACTTAATGCTTTTTCATACACGTCACCAACAGCTGTACAGCAGGAAAATAACTCTAAAGCATCTCCTTTGTTTATACCTCTTTGATTTACACAATGCCTAACTATTTCATTTAAATAATGAAATCCCACTATTAGGTTTCTAGGAACGCCTTTCTTAACATCATTATTAATATAAAAATCAAATGCAGTTTCATACCATCTACAAATCATTGACACTTCATCGCTTGTATAACAATGAGTAGTTTTTATATTAAAATCAAAAAGATTTAGTGAACTATTTAGCAAAGCATAATTCTTAAAAATTAAAGAGGTAAAATCATCAAAATATGAAAGGGCTTCCTGATAGTCATTTTCTTTTCGAAGTATTGAATCAGAATTAAGAATACTCTGTGTTAGTAAGCAGCTTACAATAGGTTGAAGTTTTTTTAATAAGCACTTATTTTTTTCAGCTTCTTTTTCGTTTTTTTGAATAATAAATCTAAAAAAATGATATAAAAATTTAGGATTTCTGGTAACAATTAATCTGGAAAACTGAGAATCTGAAAATAAAATAATACAAGCATGGTAGTATCCTTCTATCTCATTCATTTTCTTATCATCAAGTGAAATTTTAGAAAATAATCGTTCTAGGCTATAATAGGTTTCGTCAATAATTCTATTAATATCA
>JAAEMD010000515.1 GCA_024225875.1 bacterium | reverse complement strand
TTTTAACCATTTTTGAGCTGGTTGATAACCACCAATAAAAAACTCCCAAGCTACTAATGGAACATGGTCAAAATACTGTTGGTCATTTATCCAAACTCGTCCTCTAGATTTGTCTTTTTGATCAATTTGCCAGTCCTTTTTAGTTATTCCGCGTGTAACTATATTTGTTCCGGTAACAGGATATTCAGTTATATAATTATTAACCTTTGAGCTTTCCAATAAATGTAATTTCCTTATTTCACTACCTAATTCAACTAATTTCCAGAAAAGCTCTTTGCTTTCAGGATAAGGCACTCTAGGAAAATCTATCTTGAGAAACTCTTTGTACTTTTCACAATAAGAAGGTGAATGTAGAACTGCGTAAATATAGTCAAGTATATCTATTGGTGCAAAATTATTTATACCATTTTCTTTTTCTAAAGTGAATCTAAGTTTAAGCCTCTCAGCAATTCTTTCAACTATTTGCATATTGAGATTCGGTCGCCTAAAATTATTTTCAAATAAATCTTTAATTTCAGTATTATCATAAATGTAAAGAGGAAATTTAAAAGAATTATCAGAAATATAATGTTCATCAGAAATTTTTGTCCCAATAAAAATATCATTATCATTTCTAGATAGCTCTAAGGCCATATTCTTTTCATTAAAAAAATTGTTCATAATAAGACTTCTACTCCTTGATAGGAATTTCTTATCATAGTATGTAAACCTTATATCAAATGGCCTATATTCGTATTCAGAAATGAGTTTATCATTAAACTTTGGAATTGTCCCGGGGAGATATTCCCATGTGCTATTGTCTTTCAGTCCATATTGACTTTTTATCTCATCAAGGGTTAATTTGTTATTGATGATATTCTTAATTCTTTTTACTAATGAATAAATGTTTAAATCAACAGCAATGTTATCGACTTTGGTTTTTATTCCTGCAGAATGAGTCCTAAATATATCCGTAATTTTGATTTTTTGATAATAATCTTCCTGTAGACTAAAATCCTTAGGTACAAAAAAGTAATATGGCTCCTTAGGTGATATTTTTTTCCATTTTATGCTTTTAAGTCTATTGTTAATTAGATAATTATACTTAACTTTTTTTTTGCCATAAAGGTCAACATAACATAACTCTTTTTCAGTTTTTTTTGTTTTCAGTGTTTTAATAAAAATATTAATTGAAACTCCTTGCATAATATTGAATACGTTCTGGTCTTGTTCCCCATTTGGACTGGATTCCTTCTTACGAGCATTACCATGTAAATTAATAATATAGATTTTATCAAAACGTTCTAATAAGAATTTACGCATTTGCCTATGTGTAACTCCATCCAAAAAACTATTATTTGAAATATAAGCTAATACTCCTTCTTCATTTTTATCGATCAAACTTTGCCCATATCTAATAAACTTTATATAATCATCATCAAGATTAATTTTCTTTTCATTAAGATTACATTTGTAGTCAGCAATTAATTTGCAAATTGATTCTCCTTTATTGGCTTTTCCATAATTAGCATACGGCGGATTTCCAAGTATAACCATGATTGGTTTTTCATTTTTGACAAAGTTAGCTCCTTTTGCTTCTGCAGAAAACCAACCAGTAAAAGGCAATTTCATATCAGCATCTTGTTTTGAATCGGCGAGAGTATTAGTAAGAAATATGTTATAGCGATTGCCTTGGCTATCTGGTTTGTATCCAGTTTCTTCAAGGGTCATTTCAAGATTAAAATGTGCTAATGCATATGGTGCCATAAATAGTTCAAAACCATTTAATCGCGGTATCAAGTGATTTTCAACATAACTATCCCAAAGTCCTTCTTGCCCTTTAAATTTTGAATAAATATTTCTGATAGCCTCATTTAAAAAGGAACCACTCCCTAATGCAGGGTCTAATATCTGTACCTTATGAAAAGTGCTTTTCTCATTGTCATGCTTTTTACTTATTACTGAATATTCAGCTAAGCCATCCTCAAACTTAAACTCCGCCTTTAAAATATCATCAACAGCATTAACAATAAACTTCACAATGGGTTCTGGCGTATAAAAAATCCCTCTTTTTCTTCTTAATGTTGGGTTATAAGCAGCAATAAAACCTTCGTATATATACGACATGGGGTTATATTTAGTTGAACTTTTAAATTGAATCCTTATTGATTTAAAATCGACATTATTAAATAGTTCTAGCAACCAATTAACGCCAAATTTAATATTTTTATCAAGGTCTTCTCCTGTTATGTATCTAAAAAGGCTTCTTAAAAATGGGCTCCTCGGAGAAATATAATCTGCTATTTGATGACGTGATAAAAACTTGTCTTCCGGTTTGTTCATAAATGCCACAAACATCCCCATAGTAATAGTTTGGGCATATTCATCTGAGAATTCTCTTTTACTAATACCACTTGTTAGAGTTTTTGTAAAAATATCATATTGTTCTCTAATTCCAGAATTACTTTCTATATCATCTCCTAATAAACTATTTTCAATCGCTTTTGTAAAAGCTTTTGTTCTTTCAGCCATTATATTTATAAGTTTTTCTACAGATTTTATAGGCTCTCCACAGTGCAGGTAAAATTCATTTATCAACCTTCTAAAAATATTAAAACGCCTCGGAAAATGTATGATTTTAATACCTTCTTTGTACCCTATTTTTGCCTCGTCAACAAAATCTCCATAATGGTAAAGCCTAAAATCCAGATAATCGGTAATAATTAGATTATCGAGACTATTTTTATAGCGATCAAACTGTTCATCATATTTCCTGTCAGACAATTTTTTACCAATATCTTTAGTTTCTATATACCCAAAAGGTAAACCATTTCGAAAAACAGCATAATCTGGAATCCCACACACAACCTTTTTAGGCTGAGAAATCACTTCAATATCATCATTAATACTTGAAATTAATTTTTCTAAATCACTTGAGTAAGACTGTTCACTTGCGTAAGTTGTAGCCAGTTTGGACTCTATGCTAGACAAGTATGTATCAACATCAGTAGGGCTAAACATACTCTCCTCCTTGAATGTTATTCATAATATAATTATAACATATTACACCTTAGAATGCAATAATTTATGCCTATACTGACATTCCAACATTCTTGCACTCTTTAAAAGTAGGGCTGCCGTTAATTTAGACATAGCCAGTCATCCAATTACTCTTAGGGCGTACCTGTGGTTGTACATTATTTTCAGGTGATAGTGACTTAATGCCAAGAATTTCAGCTTTCTTTTGCAGCCAATGATGTTTTTTAAGTTTGGCAACCGCAAAATCTTCCAATGCCAAGTACATTTTACTCGTATCAAAGTAGTCATGCATGCGGTTATTGTGGACATAATTTTCAAACATATTGCCTTCTTTTTTATTTGAAGAATCAGGTCGTAAGGCCGCAATTTCCCGCACATAGTCATCAGTAATTTCATTATCCGGCAGCAAGTACCAATAGTAATTATCTTTTTTGTCCTGAATGTAAATGTAATAAAGCAAACTGGACTTATATTCTTTCTCACGGAAAAGAATAAGGTCTTTGTGGTTCTTAGATCTTCGAAATTTTTCACTACCCCGGTTTTCACCCTTGTAAGTGTACAAGCGGCGGTGTTTTTTCACAAAACTGGCTACTTCATGCTTGCGGTGTCCGCCTTC
>JAAEMD010000514.1 GCA_024225875.1 bacterium | reverse complement strand
TTTTAACCGATTTAGGAAGGAACAAATTCTGGGGCACAAAACCATATCAACTTTTTGATCTCCAAAACTCCTATAATTCGGGATTGAATCTTCCATAAATACTGGGCTAAGAAACCTCTAGGTTTTCTAACGCACTGAATATAAAATTTAAGATAGTTACGGTGTAACTACTGAATAGTTACACCGTAACTGTTATAGGCTTATACCCCGTATAGTTCAAGTCTATTTCAATATCTTTGACACCTCATTTTTTCCCAGTTGCTAAATTGGATTTCTGTTTCCTAAAAGAATATTTTCAAATCCTACAATAGTTGCTCTACCCCTCTTCCCTTCTCCCTTCTTAAAAAAAATATAAGTACGCTTAAGTAATCAATATCTTTTCAACCCACAATTTTTGTGTCATAAAAATAGAGGCAGGTGTCATTTGTTCAAAGAAAAGTAAGTCAGTCAGAAAGGAGGAAATTAATTGCCTCTCCCCCCTTTTGTGTGGAATTTGCTAAATTACATTTATTCTGTTTACAACATAGCTGTATAGGCCCTTGATTATTGGATTCTACAATTTTTAATGTGGTCCAATTCAAAAAACCCCACAAAAGGTGGGAGAACCGGACTTTTTTTTTTGGACAAACGTCACGATTTTAGCTTACATCTGAATTTGAAATTCCTGACAATTGCTCCTATAATTGTATAAGTATTTTACATTTGTAATGATATATAGAAACTATACAACTGCTTGATAAGCAGTATACACTAGTTACAAAAAAACTAATGAAACAGATACTTTTACTTGTATTATTCAATATTTTCATTTCATCTGTTTATGCTGATACTATTATAATAGCCGCAGATCTATGGTGCCCATACAATTGTAAGCCTTCATCTCAACAACCAGGGTTTATGATTGAAATCGCTAAATATGCATTTAAAGAAAAGGGACACAAGATAATTTATAAGGATTTACCATATGCACGAGCTATTGAGTATGTACGTTATGGAAAGCTGAATGGGCTCATTGGAGCTGATAAAGATGAAGTACCGGATTTCATTTTTCCAAAAAATGAGCAAGCAGTATTGTGTTGGAGTTTTTTTGTGAAAACAGGTGATCCTTGGAAGTTCAATGGGTTGAAGTCGTTGTTCAATACAGATATTGGAATCATTGGTGGCTATAATTATGGTAGTATAATAAGCGATTACAAAAAAACTAACCCTAAATATGTAGAAACTATATCAGCAGAAAATGCATTAGAGTTAAATATTAAAAAAATATTGGAGGGGAGAATCACAGCTACAGTAGAAGATATCAGGGTAATGAAGTATTATTTGAAAAAGACAGGCCGAGTTGGATTGTTATCGGAGGCAGGCCAGCTTCAAACCGAAGTTCCAAAACTTTATATTGCATTTTCACCAAAAATTAAAAAATCAAGTATATATGCAAAAATTTTGTCAGATGGGATTGCAGATATGAGGAAATCGGGCATGCTTAGGGATATTTTGGCTAAGTATGGTCTCACTGATTGGAAAAAATAGGATCGAATTTTTAAATATTTACTGATTCTAACGGATTTGTTGTGTATATTTTGTGGTATTTCAATAAGTTATTTACTGTTACATTATTATATTTTGGGTTAAGACTCCACCCCTTTGAAGCGTAGTGTTTAAGCTGATAATCTGTCCGTTTGCTTGTGGGAGTGGTTCATTACTATCCAACAAATTCGTTAGAATCAGATTTAATGTTTGAGGAGGACTCTTAAGTGCTTGATTTTGGATAACCATTTTTAAAAAAACGTAACTGGCTGAAATCCTATAAATTAGGACTATCAGTAATCCATGCAAGCAAGGAAGCACTTATGCAGGTCGTTACGGGTGTAATTCAAAGTCGTTGG
>JAAEMD010000513.1 GCA_024225875.1 bacterium | reverse complement strand
TATTAAGAAATGGAGAAGAGAGTGGAAAATCAATCTAATTCAAACTCAAAATCCTAATTGGGATGATTTATACGAACAATTTATTTAATGGTTTCCCGCCTTCGCGGGAATGACAGGGGCAGGGAATGACAGGGGTAGGATATGTTTTAGTGCGATTGCCCTGATCTGAACCTGATTTTTATTTTCTTATTAAGATTGATAGTGATATGATACTTTTATATTTAAAAGTCCATATAAAGGAGTAGTTTATGAGTGAGGCTATACAGGCATTTATTCAAGAGCAGAAAGAGCTTTATGAAAGTCTTAAACAAAAATTAGAAACTCAGGAACAACATCATTCTGAGCTTAAACAACAACATCATGAGCTTAAAATAACATTCGAGGATGAAATCAAAATAAGAGAAGCAATAACCATACATATAGATCACTATGTAGATGAAATGCAGACTAAAATAAGGCTACTGGAACAAAAGGTAGAGCAGGCTACAGACAAAGTAGAGCAGGCAAATGAGAAAGTTGCTTTATTAACCAGCCAGGAAGTAGATCTGTTGTTGAACCTGTCATCAGAATTCCGTCAAGGGGCTTATGATATTGTTAAAAACAATAAAAAGTAAGTAATATCTCTCAGGGTTGAATATTCACGTTTTAGATAAAAAATGATTTGAGACTGGAAAATTTGCAAAAAACATTTCCTGGCGATTAAAAAATTTTCATCCTGAATATCTTCAAACTGGTCAGGGAAGATCATTTTAAAATGGCTGTCCTATTTTGTATTAGTTTCCTTTCATAAGAACATAGAGGCTAAAAAACAGGCCTTAAAATTGAGATTTTCGCAACTACAATTATCTGGTCGCCTGGCTGAAAATACATTCATCTTGACATATTATCAATACATTATATTATTATCGCTCAAAGGACAGGCAAAATTAAACCCTGATATCCTTAATAAATAATACCAGCCTTAATTTATGTGTTTAATAAAAACCAGTGGGTTTTTTGAAAAAATAAGGCAAACAGGAGATAAAGATGAACAATATATCAAGTACACCAACTCAAAATAAGAAAAGACCACTCCCGCGATCGAATAACAATAACAATAACAATAACAATACTAATAACAATACTAATAACACCAACCCCAGCAAAAGGCAGCGACTGGCAACGTCCAGTTCAAACAGGAATAACACAAATCCGCACAGGTATAACACAAATCCGCACAGGTATAGTCCAAATCCGAATCCGCACAGGTATAACACAAATCCGCACAGGAATAACCAGGATAGAAACAGTAATAATAATAGAAACAGTAATAATAACAACAGCCTGCCGCCAGCACTTCGTAATCCTGTGAGTCCGCCAGCACTTAGTAATCCTGTGCGTGTCCCGAGTCATGGTATTAATGACATACCACCCAGCCAAACCCCTCACAAGCAAACTCCACATATTATAAATAATCACATTCCAGTTGATAAACGAAAAAAAGTAGCGCAAGAAAATTTGGGTTTACTAAAAGAAATAATAAATATAACAAAACAAAACATTGATCAAGTTAAAAATAATATAATCACTCTTAAAAATTATAAAGCTATGGACGAAAAAAATACAAAGCGATATCATGATCTTATAAACGTGATAGTAAAAATAGAAAGCACATCTCAACTATTAATATCACTTCAAGACCAGTACATATTCTCTTTAAACGATATGCAAAACAGTATTGTATCAGCAAATGATAATGCAGCTAACACAAATAATAATGCAGCTAACACAAATAATAATGCAGCTAACACAAATAGTAATGAAGATAATTATTTCAGGGATAAGATTATAGAAGAACAACAACATTTGAGCGATACCCGGCACTACCGGAACAATAAAAATTTAGCAAAAAATCAGTTTGAAACAACTAAAAATAATCTCACCCAAAACAGTCAGAGTATTTCACTTAAAATAACTGAATTAGAGAATCAAGTAAAAAAGTTAGAAGATTCTTTAGCAGAGAAGAAGAAAAAAAGTAAGAGTACATTGAAGGAGGTTCAAAGCTATAAATAAATTAAGTCTGGATAAACGGGCATAATTAAAACCTGAAAAAAGATGCCCGGTCAGAAGATATAAAAGAAAAAGAAAGTCATACGTCAAAAAACAGTAGAATTGATAATGTAAGGTAAGTTAAAAAAAACAGGTTGTGTTTATGGATTAAATTCATCAGACACAACCTGAAAACAGAACAATCCCGGATCAGAATTAAAAAAAGAATGCTTAACCAGTCAGAAACAGCAAAGATAATTTCCAAAAAACAATAATTTAATATAAAGTACTATACGATATGGAAAAAATATTTTTTAACAGTTTACCACTATTAACAACTGAACAGCTCAGAAAAACAGATCAAATAATGGTCGATCATTATCAAATATCAGTGACCAGAATGATGGAGTGTGCCGGGTTAAGGTTTGCAGAACTTACAAGATATTATATCCGCAATATCCTTACAAATAAAAACAGCAGAATCCTGATCCTGGCTGGCAAAGGTCATAATGGAGGCGATGGATTCGTAACTGCCAGGCACCTGTCAAACTGGGGTCTGGATGTAACTGTTCTGCTATCCGCTCCAGCATCACAGCTAACCTCAATGCCCTTAGAGCAACTAAATATTATAAGGACAATGCCTGTTAATATATTCGATATTAACAGCAGAAAAGATATAAAAGAACTTTTTATAGAAACGGATTTAATACTTGACTGTCTGCTTGGATTCGGCATTAAAGGAGCTCCGGCATCAACTATTTCCGAGTATATAAAAATCACAAATAAAAGTAACAGGCCTGTACTATCATTAGATACACCTTCTGGTCTTAATACTACTACCGGAGAGGTTTATGATCCCTGTATCAAAGCTGTCGCAACCCTTTCTCTTGCCATGCTGAAAACCGGTTTTAAAACAAAGTCCGCTCAGTCACAGCTGGGAACTATTTATCTGGGCGATATCGGTGTTCCATATACTTTATATGAAAAAATTAATATCCGGACAGGCAGTATTTTTTCCGGCTCATCGATAGTCGAAGTATCTAGTGTTTAACAGGAATCCTTTTCCTTACATTATCCAGAACTTTAAAATCAAGTTCTGCGTATACTATCTCTTCTTCAAATTCTGAAGCCCTGGCTATAACCTTACCCCATGGGTCAACTGCCATACTGTTTCCATACGTTGCTACCTGCTTTTGTCCAGTCCCTGTCTGGTTAGGCGCTAAAACAAAGCATTGATTTTCAATAGCTCTGGCCCTTAATAAAACTTCCCAGTGCATCCTGCCAGTAAAACTGGTAAAAGCAGCTGGCAGGCATAATATCTTTGCCCCATGTTTTCTATAATCTTCAAATAATTCCGGAAACCTCAAATCAAAGCAGATCGCCAGCCCTGTTTCAACACCTTTAACTTTAACCAGAACAGAAGATTTACCTGCTGCATAATAATCTGACTCTTGTATTTTAGTACCATTAATATCAACATCAAACATATGTATTTTTCTATAGGCAGCAACTATTTCCCCTTTATCATCTATAAGTGCAGAAGTATTATAAACTTTTGTATCTCCTTCAATTTTCTCACAAATACTACCAGCTAAAATCCATATTTCTTTCTCTTTTGCAAGTTCCATAATTTTTTTTAAGGATGGTCCTGGCACTGGCTCTCTCTTTTCATCGAGATCAAGATTATCGCCTCTTATTAAAAACATCTCTGGCAGTAGAACAAATTCGGAACCCTCAGCAGCTGCTTCTGCACACATGGATAAAGCCCTGGCCAGATTCCCGGCTTTATCATAATTACTATTCATTTGAATTAGAGCAACCTTCATTTGATCCATAATTTTAATCCTAGCACAATAGTGTTGCTATTTGCCAATTCAAACATAAACTGGCCCACAATAGTGTTGATAAATTAGTTCGAAGTTATTTAGTTCGAAGTTCTAAGTTATTTAGTTCGAAGTTCGAAGCTGGTCAACATCTTTAAACATAGAACTTAGAACTAAAAAAATCAGCACTTTTCTGCTTCTGGCAAATAAACACTACAAACTGGCCCACAATAGTGTTTATAAAAATCAAACAGGGTTTTGAAGATATTGCCTTCCAGGAAAGTAACGCTGCGTCCCTGGGAAATCAGGGATACCAGGGAAGTTAAAATACACCCATGGCCAGGTTCTCATTTAATTATAGATATGATATATTATAGTTCTTATGATAAATAGATACAGCCGTCCTGAAATGAAACAGGTATGGGAACCTGAAAATAAATTCCAAAAATGGCTTGATGTCGAAATCGCAGCCTGCTTTGCACACTGCAAACTAAAAAACATAACCCAAAAAGATTATGATACTATCGTCAGCAAATCAAAGTTTGATGTTGAACGTATCTCACAGATAGAATCTGAAATACATCACGATGTAATCGCTTTTCTCACAAATCTTGCTGAAAATACAGGGCCGGCTTCAAGGTTTATCCATCTTGGATTAACTTCTTCTGATGTTGTAGATACGGCATTCAGTCTTTTA
The DNA here is from genome assembly GCA_024225875.1 of bacterium. Taxonomy (GTDB): domain Bacteria; phylum Margulisbacteria; class Marinamargulisbacteria; order JAAEMD01; family JAAEMD01; genus JAAEMD01. The sequence continues at coordinate 2,223 of JAAEMD010000513.1, read as the reverse complement.
ATACAGGATGCCGGAAAATTACTGATTGCAGATATAGACCAGTTTATGGAGTCTCTTAAAGTACAGGCAAAAAAACATAAATTAACGCTTATGATGGGCAGAACACATGGAGTTCATGCTGAGCCATTAACCCTGGGTTTAAAATTAACCGTATGGTATGAAGAGATGAAAAGAAACAAAGCACGTTTAATTAATGCTGTTGAAAATTCAAGAGTTGGAAAAATATCAGGAGCAGTAGGAAACTATGCTCATATATCCCCAAAAATAGAAGAAATAGTATGCGAAAAGCTAAACCTTATACCATCTCCTGCATCGACTCAAACTCTACAGCGCGACAGACATGCAGAGTTTATGACCACACTTGCGATAATAGCAGGTACCATGGAAAAAATATCTACAGAAATTCGGGCCCTGCAAAAAACTGAATTTAACGAAGTACTTGAGCCTTTTTCCAAAAAACAAAAAGGATCATCAGCAATGCCGCATAAAAGAAACCCTGTCATCTGTGAAAGGGTAACAGGTTTAGCAAGATGTATACGTGGATATGCTCTAACAGCAATGGAAAATCAGGCTCTCTGGCATGAAAGAGATATTTCTCATTCATCAACAGAAAGAATAATATTCCCTGATGCTACTATCGCACTGAACTATATGTTCTATCTAATGACTAATGTCTTTTCCAGTCTAACTGTTAATAAAGATCAAATGAAAGAAAACATTCATAAATCATATAATACCTTCTTCTCTCAACAGCTGCTTTTGAAAATGGTTGAAAAGGGCATGCTGCGTGAAGAGGCCTATAGAATAGTACAGAAGAATTCTCTTGAAGCTTTTAAAGCTAAAGAACCTTTTGATAAAAAAATCAAAGAAGATTCTATCATTACTACCCTGTTATCAAAAAAAGAATTAAAGGCTCTTTTTAACTATAATAAGTATACTGATAATATTGATCTGATATACAAAAGAGTTTATTCTTAAATTTTCCAGTTAATTCCTTGATATTTAATAGCAATTCATTTAGAATAGCCGTTCTTAAATTAATATATGGCGGCATAGCCAAGTGGTAAGGCAGGGGTCTGCAAAACCTCTATCCCCAGTTCGAATCTGGGTGCCGCCTCCATATAAAGTGATAACTCCATTAACCAATTATAATAATGACTATTATGAATAAAACACAACAAGTACTGGCCTTTATAATTTTAGTTACAATAAACATAATATTATATATCCTGGAATTTCCTGTATGGACATACCCTACATTATGCTGTGCCATAATATTTGCTTTTAGTTATTACACCAGAGAATTAACTTCATTTACTACATACAGTCCCGAACTTAACCCTGAATTCATTAAAAAAAAACAGAAATCTCTAAAAGAATCCTATATAAAAGAACTTAATATAGCCAAAAATGTTCAAGAAGGCCTTTTATCTGTAGAAACACCAGGAATTGAAGGTATAAGAGTCGCAAAAAGATGCGTACCAGCACAAAACATAGGCGGTGATTTTTATACCTTTATAGATAAAAATATAGAGCCTGTAAAAAAAGGGATTGTCGAAACAACCGAATATACGGATACCGAACACTGGCTGGGTGTAGCAGTAGGAGATGTTGCCGGACATGGTGTTTCTTCTGCACTTGTGATGGCCTTATCGTCAGGATTAATAAGTGAAATCGCTAAAGCTAACCAGTCACCTGCCAGAACACTCCGGATTGCTAATAACAATCTGCAAAGATACATAGGCCATTCAAATATAAGCCATGTAACCGCCTTTTATGGTATCTTAAATCCTCATTCCAGAAAATTTATATATTCCAAAGCAGGTCATCCACCAGCCCTGCTTGTCCATCGAGATAATACCAGTCAGGAGCTTGCTGCAGAAGGGCTGTTTCTTGGTATGTTTCCTGATGAAATATATGAAGAAAAAGAAATCACTCTTGAGCAGGGCGACAGGTTATTTATTTATACTGACGGTATAACAGAAACAAAAAACTGCCAGAACAAGATCTTTGGCATCAATAAACTAAGGTCTGCTATAATAAATAATTACCATAAACCTATCGAAGAACTGATGGATATTATATTTCAAAAAACCAGTGACTTTTCTGAATCAAATGAAATAACAGATGATCAAACAATGGTAATAATAGAGGTCACCTGAACATTATGCAAAAAACGGGATTCTATTAATATGTGGAAACAATCAGTAAAAGTTCAACGTT
>JAAEMD010000512.1 GCA_024225875.1 bacterium | reverse complement strand
CCAAAACCGAATTTCTTTTAACTCACAATATTCCAATTGTGTCTTTCCACTGGCCCGCCAACCAGCATAATGCCCCATCCATTCTTCGTTATCACTTTTCACTACTTTCACCTCCAGGCATTAACATTATATCTTTTGCGCATAACTTTTTAGTATGTGGTTGGGGGATCGCTTACAAAATATTTAACATATCTATCTGTTTTTAGGCTCTTTATTGCTTTCTCGAACTCTCTTTGTGATAAAAAACTGTAATATTTGATTTAAAATTGTGTTAAAATTCATTTGGGCTATTCCTCCTTGTTTTAGCGGATAAAGATAATAGCCTGCTATATATTTCAAAAACACGTCATAGACGTGTTTTTTTGTGCCTGTTTTGTTCTCAGCTTATTTTATTTTTACTGGACATCAGTGATTTATGTTATAAAATATTTCACTCAAGATAAAAAGCATAAAAAGTTTGGGCTCAACGATGAAGAAATTGTCAAGCTTTCCAAATATCTCTCTGTCCTGGAAAATATTCCCACCAATTATCACTTTCATATGAAAAGAGAGTTTTTAGTTTTTTTGTGTGCAGCTATGTTTTCTCATTTACAGAATAAATGAAAATCCTTGTTATTTTTAGGGAAATTTGAATTATACTTATAACCATTCTGGTTCAAAAAATACTTTAAATCAGATGGCTTTCTATTCAAACGGTGCAGTAAAGATTGATGCACTTCAATTAAAAGTTTGGGGTGGTACTTTTTAATTGATTCCTCCATACCTATCAAGCAATCTATTTCGGCACCTTCAATATCAATTTTGATAAAATCAATCCGGGATATTTCAAGATTATCCAGCATATCGTCAAATTTCTGGCATTTCATACTAATAGAATTACCCTCTTTTTCATTCAGAAGCGAATAGCTTGAAGGGTCCATATTTACAATCTTATTTTCAGAAAATAGGGCAATTTTCTTAGTTGTTACAAGAGTTTCTAGACCATTAATCCTAATATTTTTCTCAAGAGTCTTGTAAGTTGAGTCCATTGGTTCAAATGCAAACACTTTGCCACTGTTGTTCATGGCAGTTGCCATCAAAATTGAAAAATACCCCTTATCAGCACCAATATCCAGGCAAACATTACCCGGTTTTACGTATTGTTTAACAATCCCCGTGGGGAAAAACTCATGAAAACCACGTGTGTATAGTTTTCTAAATATAGATGATTGGGAAGGATTTCCAATGAGGGTGTATTTTCCAACTTTGACCTTAATATCTTCAGAAGGCACATGCTTCGTACGACCTGAAATTACAGATCCCAAATATTTAAATACGGTTTTGGAAAAAAATATTGGATACCGATAGAAGTGTTTTAGTATTTCTATAAGTTTACGTAGTCTTTCCATAAGTTTATTATAATAACTGATCTGCCATTTTTTGTCTATTGTTATATAATGTTGAAATGCCTGAACCATACTTAAACGAAGCTTAGCCAGGGTTTTTGATCAACGTAAATCAATGTGAATATTATGATGTATGGGACTTAACCGGATCGTCTTATGGAGTTTTAATACAAGAATGTCCAGATTTTGTTAATAACTGGCATCTTGAGTTTAAAATAAGAAGATTAAAAGTATTTAATTTCACCCTCTTGCTAATCAAAGTTATGTTGAAGATGTCGAGAAGGCAAAAAAAGAAGACGAACAAGTTGAGGCTTTATATAAAAAAAAATGTGAAAAACTGGACATCAAATACTACTCTTTTTAAAAACATTGAAATTGAAAGATATACCTATGAAAAACTTGACATATACGAAAGAAACTAAAAATGCCTTGTACAGCTGCCTTGCTTCATTTTGACTTTCCAATATATAAATTCCTGCCTGGATATCAGCTTTTTTTCTCATTCAGTCCTTTCCCTGCCATCCTGGCGGGCTTCTTTTATAGATAATTGATTAAAAGAACAGATGACTTAAAAATAGGTTTTGATACCGAAAAAGTAGTTTTCAAGAAACACGGAGTCAGAAGAAATATACCATTTATATCCACTTTGAATTTGAAAATTACCTGTGTAAAAAGATAAACCAAGTGACGTTTTGTTATATTGCCAGAGGCTTAATTGTTTATTAAAGTCAGGTTGCTCATGACGTGTCCAGGAAAAGTCAAGGCTAACTGGCTGTATTGGATAAAAAGAGAAGTTTGTGCCTATGGAGTAGCCTATGGCATTAGCGGTTTTCTTGCCGTCTTTAAAGGTTAATCCAAAGGAAACATCAAATAAAATGTGGCTGGAAACTATACCAGCACCAATAGATGGAGCTAAAAACAAAGGTCTGCTGTCAGAATCTTCAAATTTTTCACATTCCAGACTAAACCTGGTAAAATTAATAGATGTATCAGGGTGGTTGTCGTTTCTAGTATTCAGGAGATCAAATTTTGCAGCAGCAGCATGTTTTTTACCAGAGGAACAGAAATTTATGTCAAACACTTTTAGCTCTGTTTTTCCATTAAGGACTTCTAACCCTTTCCCATGTCTATGGTAGGGAGCGTAATTAAAACCATTTCTGAAATTTACAAAATAATTATAGGGATCTATACTTCTGGTCCAGGCAACTCGTTGTGATGAGACAATGGTTTGATCAGGCATAAAAATACTTCCTACAATATTGCCCAGAAAAGAATCTGTAATTTGCTTAAAAAAATCCGGGCTGGAAGATCTATAGTCTGTGCTTTTTAATTTAGTAAGCTCGTTTATTTTTTGAGTATAGATTAATAAGCGATACAGGTCTTTTTTTAAGTTTTTTGAAAGAGTTTTATTTTTTACGGGCAGAGAAATGGCAAGTACTTTATTTAAAGTACCGGAAAAGTCAACTTTTGAAAATTTTGTTTGAGATTCATTTTTAATATCTTTTATAAAACCCTGTTTAGACAAAACATCGTTATTCACAAGTTTATCCCAGATATATCCAGCACTATAATTTTTCTGCATAAAATATATTAAATCAGATATTAAAAGCAACTGGCCTTTGTGAAAGACTTTATCTTTAAGAACAAGGCGTTTAGTTATAACCTCGCCCTGGTTACTGATAAGCCCCTGTTTTTCATAATTTACAAAAGCTTCTATTGCCATTGTTTTATAAAAGAGCGCTAACCAGTTATTAAGCTCGTGAATTCTAACTGCTGTAGCAACATATAAATATTCGGAATCTATTACTTCGGTATCGGTGTGATAACCGCCATGACTATTGTAGTGATGATACTGATGATGGTGATTATTATTATCAGAACTGCTGCCAGGAGTAGAAATAGTATCTTCAATGGATTCTGCACTTAATGCTGTGCAGCTGAATAGAAGTATTAAAATATAAAAGTATTTAATCATAATTTGAAATTTATCTTTATAGAAAAAATTACCAGATGTTGATGACAGATAAAAAACACTTACTATTACCAGTTACTTATTTTTAAGTTAATCAATTTTTAATATAACATGTTTAATAATATACCCAAACCGAAATAAAACCCAGAACATAACATGAAAAAACCATGAGTTATCCGCAGTCTGGCATGGGATAATTTAAGGTATGGAAATACATTTAAATGATGCTGAGATTGCGGAGTTACACCAAAT
>JAAEMD010000511.1 GCA_024225875.1 bacterium | reverse complement strand
TTAATTTGTATGAGTATGATTAATCGAAGAAAGCTTTGTTTTTTTCAAATTTCATCGAGGTCATATTATATTTCTGGAACCTTATTGAGGTTTCCTGAAAAGACAGGTTAGATAATTTCTTTACTCTTTTCGTACTGTTATAAGAGTTTTTGGCTGAAGTTGTGTAATATTTTGTTCTGTTAATTTTTTCTGTATTGCTGATATGGGGATTGCTCTGATTTATAGCTTTGGTTAAGGTAGAACTGCTTTTTTGAAAATCTCCTATAAACCCATCTTCTGCAAATAATGTTAAAGGTGTTATTATAAGAAAAAATATAAAAAAATATAATTTTATTATGTTCAATATTTCATCCCCTGTTTTAAAAAATTACAAATATCAAAATACGCACAGTGTTAATTATGCAATAATGATGCCAGGTGATGTTTTATCTGGTTTTTTATAAAAACAGCCTTGATTTTTTTTGAAGATATATTTTTTAATACAGTTATTTCTAATAAATTGTATTTTATGTAATTGCATTTTATGCAATACAGGTCTGATTATTGCCAATCAATACTATTATGGGCCGGTTTATAGTAGTTTTAGTCTTTTTTATTATATTAGGATATAATATGGCTTATGATTGATTTATATAAAGCGTGTATTCTGGGCCTGGTTGAAGGCATAACAGAGTTTGTTCCGGTTTCTTCTACCGGTCATCTTATTATAGTTGGAAACTGGTTGTCCTTTGATTCAGCAAATGAAGCCACATTTGATATTGTGATACAATCAGGAGCAATACTGGCTGTTCTGGTACTTTACCGTAAATTCTTTATATCTGTTTTTTCTCCTGGTAACTGGTTTAAAAAAAATATGAATAATATAATAATTGCAATAATACCAGCATTGACAGCCGGTTTTTTTCTGCACTCTTTTATAAAGAGATATTTATTTTCATCAGCAACTGTTACAGGTGCTTTGTTTGCAGGGGGGCTGATTATGCTTTGGGTTGAGAAAATTATAAGGCCAAAACCAGATACAGTTGAATTAGAAGATATAACTCATAAACAAGCGCTGATAATTGGTTTGTGTCAATGTTTTGCTTTATGGCCTGGAGTAAGCCGCTCCGGATCTACAATTATAGGTGGACTTTTAGGTGGGCTGGATCATAAAACAGCAGCAAAGTTTTCATTTATTATAGCTGTTCCGGTAATGTTTGCCGCAGTTGCATATGATTTAATGAAATCGATAGATCTATTATCGGCCAGGGATTTTTATCTTATAGCTGCTGGTTTTATAGTTTCTTTTATTGTAGCTATGGGAGCTATTGTTATATTTATGAAGATCCTGCAGCGGTTTAAACTATTACCTTTTGCTGTATATAGAATTGTCTTATCTCTTTTGTTAATATTACTTGTGTAAGATAATCGATCATATATTGTGATCCAGAGAAGCCCCAAAGGGAAATAATATGAAAAAAGAATTAAAAATAAGAAATGTATTTTTAGTTTTTATTACAGGAATAGTAATATTACATTCCAGTGAGCTATGCCCAGGGACCGTAAAAAATAAAAACTCCCCTCCACTTCCTGTTAGTAGTATTAATAGCCCTGTAGATTGTGCCTGCTATATAGCCGGCACTCTTTCTGATCCCCTGAAAAAAGCCAGAATATACATAGATATTATTGCTAAATATGCAGCGCTTGGTAATAAAAAGATGCTAAAGCAGCTGGCTGTGGAGATTAATGGTTTAGAGTTGTCTGATTCCAGGAAGATCAGAATGTTGTCAGAAGCAGCTGTGAAGCTCTCAGAAAATGGACAGTTTCAACAATCCCTGCAAACAGTTGATATGATAGATTCTGCTGGCGGTAAAAATATAGTACTGGAGTATATGTTTTATGTAGTTTTAAAATTGAATATGCTTGACTGGGCAGAGCAGATCGCTGATAAAGTAGCTAATAAACTGCAAAGGGATGCTATGCTGGTTAAACTGAGTCAGCATTATGCAGAGAAAAAAAAGTTTAAAAAAGCAGAGTTTACAGCAAATAAGATTCAGGGGTTACAACGAGATATTGCCTCTTATACCATTATTAATAGTCTTATCGCCAGTAAGCAGTTTGATAAAGCACAGAAAAAAATAGATGTAGTTATTGATGATGAGTTAAGAGAGGTTATGCTGGCTGGAGTTGCGGAAGGACTGTCTCTTGATGGTCAGCTTGAAAGAGCAGGCCGTATTACCAGAACATTACCAGAGCCTTTACAGTTTAGAGTAATAGGAAGGGTAGCAGAATATTATGCAAAAAATAGAAGGTTTGATCGAGCATTATCAATAGCAGAGTCAATGCAATCTTCTGATGTCAGGTCTGAGACTTTATCTAAAATAGCTCTTGTAATGTGTGATGATAACAATTTTAGTGATGCAGTTAATATTGCTCTTTCTATAAAGGATCAGGAAATAAGAAGGGATACCTATATAAAGATTGCCAGAAAACAGGCTGCTATGGGAGAAATGGATTATTCTTTAGAGACCATGGGAATGATAGAAGATGAGAAGATAAAAGAAAAATTAATGCCAGAATTAGCTGGTATATATGGTAAGGGAGCCCATTCTCATTATTCGCTGCTTATAATAAAACAAATGAAGCCTGAGCATGTAAAAACAGAAGCTGTTCACAACTATGTAATCAGCTTTGCTAAACATGGTAAGTTTGAGAGAATTAAAAAGATTGTAGCGGAAATAAAAGACAAGGAAAAACATGATAAAACAGTCTCACTAATAATAGACAATTATATGAAAACCATGGAATTGGATAATGCAGTAAAATCAGTTAGACTGATTTATGATCCTTTGCTGAAATACAGGAAAGTTGCAGCCATAGTTAAGGTTATGGGTAAAGAAGGTAGAACTGATTTTGCTTATGATATATTGAAAAATGCTGTGGAAACGATAAAAAATATGAAATCGCCATATGAGCAGGTGGAAGGTTATATTGCTATAATTGATAGTTATATTAAATTAAAAGAAAAAGATACTGTCCGTAAATTACTGCATGATGCCTTAAGAGTTGCAAAATCAATAAAGAAAAAAGATGCCTTAAGAGATCGGGCACTTGGCAGGATTATTATAAAACTGGCTGAGTCAGGGGAAAGAGTTCGCGCGCTGAGATTGCTTACAGAATTTTCTGATAAAAGTGAGCAGATAAAAGTTTTATATGAGTTTCCTGTTTCTGTTAAACGCAGATCTGATTTTTCACGTGAAAAAAGTATTTTGAGAGAGCTTGCAAGGCGTGCAGAAAGGTTTTAATATGAGATTAACAGTTTTTGCCAGAGAGATATTTTCAGGTGTGTTTAATATAATAAAAAAAGATAAGATTATACTGGCTCCGTCATTTATTTTTTTTAGTTCATTGTATTTTCTGGTTGCCTTATTTCCTCAGTTTTTTGATTACACAGCAGATAAGCAAATGGATTATGATACAGTCAGGCAGATGTTTTTCAGCTTTTTTTTTGTTAGTACCCTGAATACCCTTTTGAAGGGTATAACAATTTCGATGTCAGTAATGTTATATGAACAGAAAATACTTAGTGGTAGAAAAATGCTGCTGTCTTTTATAAAAAAGATACCACACCTGCTTATTAGTTCAATGCTTTTTCTAATACCCCTTTACTTTATGATGAAATTTGTTTTATTAGAGGGGGGCTCGAAATCAAATAATAATGCTGTGGTCATTTTTTCAGCGTTAATACTGATCCCTTTAGTGCTTATTTATGAGTTTGTGCCGGTAATGATAATAGGGTCTGGCAGAGACTGGTTTAATGCAATACTGTCAGCTACTGCCTTTGTTAAAGCTAATATAAAAAAGGTTCTTATTTTTAAAAGCCTGAGTATTTGTGTTATTTATGCATCTGTTATATTAACGTCCTTATTTTATTCTATTCCTTTACTGGGCAAGACTTTTTTTCAAATTATAATTCTGGGTGGAGGGTACTGTTTCACTTATATAATGACAGTTGTGTTCTATTATCAAGTGAAAGACAAAAACGGGGTTTCTGTATTAATAGATTCTTTACCGAAAGATAAATAAAGTAATATGTTTGTATATTTTAATAATCAATTTGTGAAGAAAAAAGAAGTAAGTATATCACCTGATGATCGTGGCTTTTTATTTGGTGATGGTGTTTATGAGGTTGTCAGCTGTTACAAAGGACGTTTGTTCGAGCTTGAAAAGCATATTAGTAGAATGGAGCAAAGCCTGTATAAGACAGGAATTAAGAAGCCTGACAGACTGGATTTTAAATATATTGCTGAGGGCTTGATACAAAAAAATGATTTTAGTAATAAAGATGCTCTGGTATATATCCAGATAACAAGAGGGGTTGCTCCTCGTAAACATGCTTTTCCTGATGCGGATGTAAGGCCTACTGTTTATGCTTTTATTTCACCTTTTGATGTCCCTTATAAAAAATGTAAAAATGGAGTAAAGATTATTCTGGTTAAGGATATCCGCTGGACCAGATGTGATATAAAATCAATATCACTGCTTCCCAATGTTATGTTTAACCAGCAGGCAAAAGATAATGGTGCTGAAGAATCAGTTTTTGTACGTGATGGTTATATAACTGAAGGATCTCACACAACGGTCTTTGCTGTATATAATGGTGATCTGGTAACACATCCTCTGAATAATTATATACTTCCTGGTATTACCAGGGAAGTAGTGTTTAAGCTGTGTAATGAACTTAAAATAAACATTCAGGAATCACCTGTTTCAGAAAAAGAGTTAAATAAGGCGGATGAGATTATGCTTGTTGGTACGTCAGTAGAAATTATGCCGGTTATTAAAGTAGATGACTGGGCAGTAGGGACAGCAAAGCCAGGCCATATTACTAAAAAATTACAAAATTCTTTTGGAAAGCTAATTCGTTGACTGTCCTATAATAAGGTAGTATAATGATACTAAATGACGACTAAAGAAAAAATAAAAAAGTATTTTCAGGATATTCTACTACTTAAAATAAATTATTGGAGGAATATTTATTATGGATGAAGGACAATTAAACCAGTGCATTTGTTTTGCTCGACAAACTACTCAATTTTTAGGTCTAGTTGATAAATACAAAAATGATCCAGAAAAAAAGCTCGCAGATATTCTGGATGAATTTTCAAAACCTTATACAGGAAAAGGTGACTGGAAGTTAGAAACTCATCCTTTTCTAAATCAATATATTTTCATTATGACTTTATATGTGGAGATTGTTTTGATAAAAGAAAATTGTTATGATAAACTCCCCAAAATTAAAACCAATGAACTTGTTCCTCGTTGGGGTATTAATGAGCTAAATCCAACACATGACTTGAAGGATTTTTTAAGAAGAATGAGAAATGCTGTTGGACATGGCTATATTGAAGTTAGTGAAAAATTGGAATTTACATTCTGGGATAAAAAACCAAAAGCTGAAGTGTCTGATTTTAATATAACTTTAACAGAGCGACAAATCCGAAATTTTAGTCAGGCACTTTCATACTGGTCGATTACTGGAGATCTAGATCTTAAAGATCTAGGTCTAAAAAAATTATAATATCTTTTTAACAGTTTTTAGGGGCAGTTTCTGGATATGAAAATCGGTGATAAAGAAAGCTTGCTATAAAAATCAAACAGGGGTTTTGAAGATATTGCCGGATTACCAGCCATTTGAAAACTTTAAGTGTCGGAGATTTTACGTTTCTTTCTTATAAACAGGTATACTAATAATAAACTTTGTGCCAATGTCTTTCCTGCTTTCGACAGTAATATCGCCATTATTTTCCTGAACAATTCTCTTGATAAAAGCGGTGCCTACACCTGTACCCCCTTTTCCTTTTTTAGTGGAAAAGCCTTTTTCCCAGAAGTTTTGCAGTTGCTCTTCAGTCATACCACAGCCTGTATCTTCTACTTCTATTCCAACCCTTTCTTCTTTTTTTAAATGATAAACTCTAAACATAATAGCCTCTTCATAACCGGAAGGGTGTGGTTTCTTTGCTTTTTTAGCTTCCAAATAATCCTTATAGTTTTCGTAGTCATCTAAGTTATATGTTGCCCTTATAGCTTCGTATGCATTTTTAAGCAGGTTTGAAAAAAGGATTCCTATATCTTCTTTATCTCCATAAATCGGGGGCACATTTTCGTCATACTCCTTAACAATCTTTTTTACTGGTGGCGCAAACATCATTAAAACAGTATCGATGAGTTTTGCAACATCAATAACCGCATAATATCGATATCTGCTATTTGTCATGATGCCTGCCATAGTATCAACAAGCCTGTTTTCTCGATGATAAACTTGTTTTACTTCTTTTTTAATGTTCTTCAATTCTTCGGTATCATTTTTGCCAGGATATATTATTGGAAACACAGAAATCCAGTTACTTTTGAGTTCATGCAGGTAGTCTCCCATCATAGAAAAAATGGAAACAATCTTTTCGTTTCGTTCAAAACCTTCTTTAATTTGCTCATAGGCATGCATTCGATCTAACACAATCCCAAGCTGATATCTTAAATAGTCAAATACTTTCAAATCCAGGCTTGTATAGTTTCCTTCTTTTTCTTCTTTATGGCCCAAAATCAATAGAGCTATAACTTTTTTATTTGCAATACAGGGAACGCATATTGCACAGGATATATTATTCAAAGATTTTTTCAGTATGCCCTCAGACTCATCTTTCACGATAAGTTGTTTATTTTGATGCACTTCATTGATTATTATCTCATTTTCAAAGTATGTTTTATTTTCAGAGCCATATTCAAGATACTTATCTGGCTGACCATCTTCAACAAGAAAATCCTCTCTCAAATAAAAGCGTATGTTTGTAGTTTTTAAATATATTTGCAGACTGCTTTTTATAACCATTGATAAATCCTTTATGGAAACACTTTTTTCAAATGCATGCCCTAGTTGCTGGGTGAAGTCCTGGAGGTTGTAGGTTGTGGGAATAATTAGTGAATTGGATAGTCTTTTAATTTTATCATTTATGTAACTATAAAGTTCGAAAGCAACAGCAAAAAAACAAATATTAAATATAATGGTATGAAATTTATTTTCAGATACAAGTATTGTGCTGAAAATAAATTTGTGAATGCTATAGTATGAGGCTAATATTATTAATAAAGTAATAATTCTCGAAATAAAATTACTAACAACAAAAGAGATTTCTATAACTCTGTGTTTAATAATTGCATAGGCCATTATTAGTATATATAAGGAAGTTAGAATATTGCCATAAGGA